>CAZUXX010000786.1:0-1919 GCA_964624215.1 uncultured Planctomycetaceae bacterium | reverse complement strand
GATGGTGATGATGCGGTGATCGTTCTGGATGAAGCTGGAGAGTGTGTTGAGCAGGGTGGTTTTACCGGAGCCTGTTCCGCCGCTGATGATGATGTTCAGGCGTGCCTTGATGGCCCCTTCCATGAGCATGACCATCTCGGGGGTGAAGGCACCGAATCGGAGCAGGTCTTCGAGACGGAGCGGGCGGGCACCGAATTTTCGAATTGTCAGCGAAGGTCCGTCGAGGGCGAGGGGGGGGATGATCGCATTGAGTCGCGAGCCGTCGGGAAGACGGGCGTCGACCATGGGCGAGGTTTCGTCGACACGGCGCCCGACGCGGGAGACGATGCGATCGAGAATCTGCAGCAGGTGATCGTTGTCCCGGAAGGTGACGTCGGAGCGGACGATGCGGCCGTTCTTTTCGACGAAGACGTTCTTGGGTCCGTTGATCATCACGTCGGCGATGGCGTCCTCCTTCATGAGGACTTCGAGCGGACCGAAGCCGAAGGCTTCGTCGAGCACCTCTTCGATCAGCCGTTCGCGTTCTGCGCGGTTGAGCAGGGGGTTTTCGGTATCGCACAAGTGCTCGACGACGAGCCGGATTTCGCGGCGGAGGGTATCGCCCTGGAGGTCGCCCAGGCGGGTGAGGTCGAGCTTGTCGACGAGCTTGCTATGGATCAGCCGCTTCAGCGCTTCGAAGTCATCCTGAGACGAAGACATCCGCGAATTCGGAAAGGTTGTGGCAGCCATAAGTCGGATTGAGAACGGTAAGGTCGAGGGAGAGACCGGTCCGCACCAAGGGCCGGGTCGGCAGTCAAACGTAGAACATGGATTGACGCCGGGTCGGGGAATGCCCGGGACATGTTGTAGTTTCGCGACGCTTCCCATTCGTCGTGAGTCGCGGTGCCGTCTCAACCGATCCAGCCGGAACAACCGGCCGACTTTCGTGATTGCTGGCATCCGCCGGGAGGGGCGCGGTCGCGGGGGCGGGCACGAGGGGTCGATGCTGGCAACTCGACCTGAAAGCTGTTCAGATAGGGCGTCCTGTCTGATTCCCGTTGTGTGGACGTGCAACTATGCCGATCCGAGTTGTCTGCCTGATTCTCGCGGGGCTTGCCGGTGTGGTGCCGGCGTCAGAACTTCCCTGGCCGGATCGGAGCGGTCCGCAGTTCGACGGGACTGTTCCTGCGGAGGAAGCGGAGGGTCTGCCGGTCGAGTGGGATGAGGAGACGGGCAAGAATCTGGCGTGGAAACTGCCCCTGGAAGGGGAAGGCCTTTCGACTCCGGTGATCGGTGAGGGAAAGATCTGGCTGACGTCGGCGACGGCCGATGGAACGCAACAGTTTCTGGACTGCATTGACCAGGCGTCGGGCAAACTGATCGCCCACCAGCTGCTGTTCGAGAATGCCGAGCCCGAGCCGCTGGGCAACTCCACGAATACGTATGCGTCTCCGTCGTGTGTCCTGGAGGAGGGGGCGGTGTACGTTCACTTCGGGACCTACGGCACCGCACGGGTGGATTCCAGGACGCGCGAGGTGGTGTGGCAGCGGCGGGACATCGAGGTCCGCCACTTTCGGGGACCGGGGAGCTCTCCGGTCCTGTTTGAGGACCTGTTGATCCTGACGTTCGACGGGATCGACCAGCAGTTTTTGATGGCGCTCAACAAGGAGACCGGTGAGACGGTCTGGCGAACGGATCGGACCACGGACTACCAGGATCTGGATGAGAATGGTAAGCCGCGGCGCGACGGGGACCTTCGCAAGGCGTACAGCACGCCGGCGATTGCTACGGTGGGGGGACGGACGCAGGTGATTTCGGTCGGGGCGCGAGCGGCCTTCGGTTACGACGCGCGGACGGGGGAAGAGTTGTGGACGATCACGCATGAGGACTTCAACGCGGCGGCGCGTCCGTCCTTTTGCCGGAACCTGGTGATCATCCAG
>CAZUXX010000785.1:0-1920 GCA_964624215.1 uncultured Planctomycetaceae bacterium | reverse complement strand
GCAGTTCAGTGCCGTCTGGCCTCCAAACGCCGACACTGCCAGACCTGGTCCCGCAAGGGACCGGAATCCTCACGCGCCCCGACAACCGGTCGGAACGCGGGTCGTGTCCTCCTGCCGCGGTGAAGGCATACTTGCTGTCAATACGCCACAACCGCCATCCTGAACTGGATCCTCGTACCGGACTGCGTGTCAGCAACAACGGTGCGCTCTGGATCGCACCTGCCGGGGCCCGCCCGTGACCGAATCTGCAAAACCTCACATTCCTTCCGACCCCGATCCACCGGCGGTGGCCGGACGCATCCGGCGTTCGCCCGATTTCAACTACTTCGCCGCGACAGAGCAGGACTTCCAAAGGCAGTTCCGCTCTCGCCGGGATCGCCTCTCCGCTCCCGTCGTCCGCATCTGCCGCCTCCTCGGGCTCTCGGCCGACGGCGTCACCCTCGCAGGGATGGCCCTTCTCATCCCGTTCGGCGTGCTCCTCTTCTCGGAGGCCGCCTGGGCTCCGGTGGTCGCGACATGCCTGCTCTGGGCGCATGTCGTCGTCGATGTCTTCGACGGGGCTGTCGCTCGTGCCGAAGGATCCGACGGGGCGGCCGGCTCGCTGACAGACATGTGTGCCGACCACGGCGGACTGCTGATCGTGATCACCCTCCTCGCAGCTGCCGGGCTGCTCGACGGAACCGTCGCCACCGCCTACGCCGGGGCGTACACCGTGTCGGTCGCCTTCATCATCGCGCTCAATGTCGTCGGTCAGCCGCTGCAGTTCGCCATCCGCACGAAGTATCTCGTGTACGGACTCTACTCGCTGCTGGCGCTCACCGGGATCAACTGGCTCACCGACGCGATCATCGGATTCACCGGAATTCACATCGCCTTCGCAGCAATCGGCTTCGCCAGATTTCGCAGCGTCCTGAAAAACGGGTGAGCGAAATCCTCCTCACGCCAGTCGCGGATCGCCACTGAGCAGCACCGCCGCCCGCAGCAGAATCCGCGCCCCGATCGCCAGCGCCCGCTCGTCGATATCAAAGTCGCTCGCGTGCAGGTAGGGAGCTGCAAACCCCGGCGGAGCAACCCCCACCCGCAGCATCGCTCCCGGCACTCGCGTCAGATACGCCGAGAAGTCTTCGCCTCCCATGCTCGGCAACTCGATCGGCTGCACCCCGGCCTCGCCCAGCACGCGGCGCGCAGCAGCCTCGAGCGCGGCGGTGACCACCTCATCGTTGATGACGCCATCAATGGGCTCGAAGAACCGCAGGTGCATCGCAGTGCCGCTCGATTCCCGCGCCCCATGGACGATCGACTCGATCCGTTCCTTGAGGGTCTGCCGGACCTGCTGGTCGAGCGTTCGCAGCGTTCCGAGAATCTCCACTCGACCGGGGATCACGTTCGGCAGGGTGCCCCCGCTGATCCGTCCGATGGTGAAGACCGACGGGCTTCGCGCATCAACCGAGCGCGGCAGAAACTGGTACAGCGTGGTCACCAGATGCGCCGCCGCGGCGATCGGATCCCGGGTGTGATGCGGACGGGCCGCATGGCCCCCCCGTCCCTCGACGACGATCTCGACTTCATCACAGTTCGCGGTCAATGTGCCGTAGCGAATCCCCACGCTTCCCAGAGGGCGCTCCGGGTCGACGTGACAGCCGAGAACGGCCGCGACACCGTCGACGGCTCCCTGTTCGACCATCCAGTGTCCCCCTTCCGCCGTTTCTTCAGCCGGCTGGAAGAGGAACCGCAACCGCACCCCGCCGGCACCATTCCACGAGTGCGCCACCCCGCTGACCTGCGAGGCGACCAGGGCCGTTCCAAGGACGATCGTCGCATGGGCATCATGCCCGCAGGCGTGGCACAGACCCGCCCGCGTCGATGCATACGGAGTCGTCTTCGTATCCTGGATCCGCAGTGCATCGATATCTGCCCGCA
>CAZUXX010000784.1:0-1920 GCA_964624215.1 uncultured Planctomycetaceae bacterium | reverse complement strand
GGGAGAAAACGCAGGAACGCTATCTCCTCAAACCCATGAACTGCCCGCACCACGTGCAGATGTACAAGGCCGCTCCGAGATCGTACCGCGACCTGCCCGTCAGGCTCGCAGAGTTCGGCACTGTCTATCGGCACGAACAGTCCGGCGAACTGAACGGCATGCTCCGGGTCCGCGGATTGACTCAGGACGACGCCCACCTCTTCGTCACCCCCGATCAGGTCCACAACGAGTTCCGCGACACCCTCGATCTGGTCAAGTACGTCCTCCAGGCCGTCGGACTCGACGACTACCGCATCCAGCTCTCCAGGCGCGATCCCCAGTCCGACAAATACGTCGGCTCGGCCGAACTTTGGGAGAACGCAGAAGGCACGCTGCGCTCCGTGCTCGAGCAATCCGGCCTCAATTTCGAGGAATGCGAAGGAGAAGCCGCGTTCTACGGGCCCAAGGCCGACTTCATGGTCCGCGATGCCATCGGACGCGAGTGGCAACTCGGCACCGTCCAGCTCGACTACAATCTTCCCGAGAGGTTCAAGCTCGAATACGTCGGAGCCGACAACACCACGCACCGCCCCGTCATGATCCACCGCGCCCCCTTCGGCTCGATGGAACGCTTCGTCGGCATGCTCATCGAACACTTCACCGCAGCCTTCCCCCTCTGGCTGGCTCCCGAACAGGTCCGCATCCTCGGTCTCAACGACGACATGCGCGGCTACTGCATCCGCGTGCAGGAAGCTCTGCAGCAGGCAGACTTCCGCGCCACCGTCGACGACCAGTCCGCCAACGTCAAAAAGAAAATCCGCGATGCCCAGTTGGACCTCGTCCCCTACATGATCGTCGTCGGCCCGCGGGACCAGCAGCAGGGAGGCGTCTCGCTCCGCGACCGCATCGACGGAGACCTCGGATTCATGACTCTCGACGCGGCAATCGCCCGGCTCAGGGAAGAACGCGATACCCGACAGATCCGCCAGGTGAAGAAATCCAGCTTCCAGGGCATCACCGCCAGCAGCGACGAGGGACACGAGTACTGATCCGGGAAGAGATCCAGCACACAGGTGGCGTGACCGGTCCGGTCGCCACCTGTTTGCATTCCACCTGCGCACTCGCTACGTCTGCGTCCTCACACGACACGGCCCAGTCGCCGACGCGCAGACCACCAGCGCCCTCCGCGCACGCCCCGGTCTCTGGTGGCACCATCCCTCCAGCGGTGTAGGCCCTTTGCCTGCCCTACGCCGCCTCAGGGATCCTCAGCAGGATCCACAGGCGTAAATTCCGATGCAAGAACTCAAAAGTCGACGGGAAATCCGCAAGATGGAGGCCGCCGGACAGCTGGTGGCCCAGGCGCACCGCATCGCGCGACAGATGTGCCGGCCCGGAGTCCGCACCCGGGAAATCGATGAGGCCATCGATGAGTTGTTTGCCGAACACAACGCGACGCCCCTCTTCAAAGGGTTCCCGGGACCCGTCCCCTTCCCTGCAGCCACCTGCATCAGCATCAACGAAGAGATCGTCCACGGCATCCCCGGTGACCGCATCATTCAGCCGGGAGATCTGGTCAGCATCGACACCGGCTGCCGACTCGACGGCTGGTGCGGAGACGCAGCCTGGACCTATCCGGTCGGCGAAATCGACGACGAGAAACGCAGACTCGTCGACGTCGGCCAACGCGCACTGGCCATCGCCATCGCCGGTCTCGAAACCGAAAAGTGGTGGTCCGACGTCGCCCGCCAGATCATGGCCGAAACCGGACGTGCCGGCTTCTCGCTCGTCAAGCAGTTCGTCGGACACGGGATCGGTCGCGAAATGCACGAACCACCGCAGGTCCCCAACTACACCAGCAAAGAACTCGAAAAGGAGGATTTCGAACTCCGGCCCGGCCTGGTCCTCGCCATCGAACCCATGATCAACGCCGGCACCGACGAG
>CAZUXX010000783.1:0-1922 GCA_964624215.1 uncultured Planctomycetaceae bacterium | reverse complement strand
CGCACCGCGACCGCTGCGTTCTCCCTCCTGAAGCTCGGCAAACATCTCCTCCGCCATTCGCTCGGCCAGATCCCGGCGATCGGCAACCTGCGTGACGGTCACGCCCGAGTCCTGTCCAAGTTCCTCTGCCGGAATGCTCAGCCACGGGGGCATTGGCCACACGTGCATCTGCCGGTCCCTTCCGCTCGTCGACACGGCTCTCAGACCGCGACACCGTCACTCGCCACGGCCTGCGAGTCACCACTCCGGCGTATGGCTTGCCAGCTACGCCACGCGACGCGCCAGGTCGAGATAGATGACGTACATCATCAGTCCCAGAACGAACATCATCCCCAGGTACATCGCCGTCACATACACCCACTCACTGGGCCGCTTGCGGGCGATCCCCTCCCAGATGAGGAACACCATATGCCCCCCATCCAGAACCGGGATCGGCAGGAAGTTGATCACCGCCAGGTTGACGCTCAGATAGCCCAGAAAGATCAGAAATGTCGGCCATCCCTGCGACGCCACATCCACACCAATCGAGAAAATCCCGATCGGCCCCTGCAACTCCTGTGTCGAGATGCTTCCCGAGAACAGACCGCGAATCGTCAGGTAGATGTCACTGATATCGTTGCGGGTCTGGTGCCATCCCATCTGGACAGCTTCCGCCACCGAATTGGCCTTCCGCTCGACCATCAGCCCCTGGGTCAGCAGTCCCCGGTCCGACGCCAGGGACCGATTCTCCACGGGCACCGGCTTCAGCGTGACCTGCCGCAGCTTCCCCTCCCCTTTCGGCTTGAGGGTCAACCGCACGTCCCAGTTCGGCTGGTTCTGGATCAGCCAGTGCACGTAGGTCCAGTTCGCCTCGTTCTTCTCGCTGATCGCCACCGTGATGTCATTCTGATGAAGCATCGCCGGCCAATCCTCCGGACGGAGAAACTCCACCTGGATGATTCGATCCGCGGTCGTGATCTTTTCCTTGGCAGCGGCGCTACCGGGATCAACCGACTCGATCGACGGCAGAAAATGGAATGCCGCACCGATCGCCGGAATCTCCATCGGAGCACCCTTCAGCGGCGTCGCCGCCCAGTTGCGACGGTCCTGAGGAGTCAACGTGATCGAGCGACTCTCGGCCGGCCCCTCGTTCTCCCGTTGGACCTCCACCGTCACCTGCTGGCCGGCGTGGTCCGCAAACCAGTCCGCGACCCGCTCCGACTTCAGATCCCCCGGAATCACCAGCGGCTCTTCATCATCGGAGGACTGCACCTTCAGCAGCTTGTCTCCCGGGCGAATCCCCGCCTTTGCCGCCGGTGATCCCTCCTGCACCGCCGCAATGCGGCCCATCTTCATATTGATGCCCAGCGTCTGGGCCGGTTGCGGTGACACCACGATCTCGTGCAGTTCGCTCGACTTCCCCCGCGCCACTCCAAACGTCACTGTCTCCCCACGCAGTCGTGCCATCATCACCCGCAGCTCGGCGTAAGACGTCACCGGTTCCCCGTTGATCGTCTTGATTCGATCACCATGTTCGAACCCCGGTTTGGCCATCGCGGCCGGAGTGCCCGGCAGAGCCACCGGAATCTCCTTCCCCTCGATCAAAGGGATCACCTTCAGGCTCGACTGCGGTGCGACGCCGATCATCCGCTTCGTCCCCGATTCATCCGGATGAATCACAACGTCAAACGTCTCGCCGTCAGCATGCCGCCCCACCACGCGAATCGGGCCACGCGACAGCGCCGTCGCCCGGTTGATATCCGCAAAGTTCGCCAGCGGACGCCCGTTCATCGCAATCAGTTCGTCATCCGGCCGCAGACCCGCCTTGTACGCGGGCATCCCCGGCTGCACAAAACCGATCTCCGCGGCCGGCACCAGATGCCCCATCCGGAACGCCAGCACGAAAAACAGCATCCCCGTGATCACGTTCATGATCACACCGG
>CAZUXX010000782.1:0-1923 GCA_964624215.1 uncultured Planctomycetaceae bacterium | reverse complement strand
CTCCGTCGTCGACACTGCAGGTCCCGTCGGGAACTGCATGAGACTCCCGCACAGTCGCTCCGTGACCGGCAATGTCCTCGGACCTTTGCTCTCAGGGTTCAGGGCCGCAATCCGGTGCAACCCCGGTGTGAAGTAGCGGCGAACGAGAACGTTCTCGGCCCACAGGACCTCCGCCAGTTCATCCCGCGTCAGCGGGCAGTCCTCATTGACCGTCGCGACAACGTACTGGTGATTATGCTGGGGCACCGGCGGAATCGCGAGCAATTCCACTCCCGGCAGGTCACCGAGCACGTCGGCATATCGGGTGTAGTTCCGGAGATTGATGTCCAGCAATTCCGGCAGCGCATCCAGTGACGTCAACCCGACCGCCGCGTGAAGCTCGCTCATCTTGGCGTTCGTCCCGGCCCGCACCACGGTATCCAGACCGGAAAATCCGAAGTTGCGCCGCAGTCGCAGTTCTCGCGCCAGCGCGTCGTCGTTCGTGACGACAGCCCCCCCCTCGGCCGACTGGACAAACTTCGTCGCATGAAAGCTGAAGACTTCCGCATCGCCGAACTGCCCGATCAGGCCGCGCTCATGGGCCGAGGCGAACGCATGCGCAGCATCGAACAACAGTCGAACCTGACTGCGCTCGGCGAGCGTTTCCAGTGCCGTCACATCGCAGGGCGATCCCCACAAGTGAACCCCCAGAATCGCCGAGGTGTGTTCATTGATCAGCGCTTCGGCCGCCTCCACGTCGATCTGGTGTGTCCGCGGATCGACTTCGCAGAACACCGGTCGCAGCCCGCGCCGCACCAGGCACGATGCACTCGCAACAAATGTCAGTGCGGGAACAATCACCTCACCCGAAAGTCCCCACGTCTCAAGCGCCAGTTCGAGGCCGGAGGTCGCATTCGCGACGGCCACACAGTTCCGGACTCCCAGTAGCAGGGCAATCCGCTCTTCAAACTCCTGAACCAGTGGCCCGTTATTGGTCAGCCAGCGGCGATCCAGGGCCTCCTGGATTCGACGGCTCAGCGCCGAAGTATCTCCCGTGTGCGGACGCCCCACATGCAACGGCTCGCGAAAGCAAGGGGCGCCACCCAGCACAGCAAGTTCACGCCGGGGCACTGTCATAAGTCCTCGGGAAATCGCGCGGCAAGAACATGCTCGTCGATCGACTGCAGATACTCACGCGCCAGGGACCTCATTTTCCCGACATCCCGGCGACCAAGAAGGCGGGGAGGCCGGCCAGCCAGAATCTCGCCATTCCCAACAGGCCGCGAAATCACGGTCTGCGCACCGATCACGGCCGCTTCGCCGATGTGAGTCCCCGGCAACAGCAGGGCCCCGCTGCCAATCAGTCCGAACGACTCGATAATGACCGGTCCCCGCTGCACGTTTCGAAAACGATCCGGGACCGTGGGCCCGAACAGGGATGTCCCTGTGTAGTCGTCGGTCGCCGTGTAGCACGCGACAAGACTCGACAGGCCCGAGAACGCATGCAGATGGATCCGGCCCCCCCCTCCAAACAACAGACACCGGGCGGCAATGTGCACGTTCTCCTCGATGATCACCCCTTCGTCACCCGCCGAAATCAAAACGTCGAGGTCCACCCGCGAGCGATCGCCAATCTCGACGCAATCCGGTCGCAGGATCGTGACACTCCGATCAATCATCACATCACGGCCGACCCGGGCCAGCCCCAGCGCTTCGATCTCCTCGCGAGACAAAAAACGATCGGAACGCGAAGATCCCGACATGCCAGTGCAGACCGATAAAAGTTCAAGGTGCGGGCCGACGTCGCCATCGCCAACCGGACCAGATTCATTCTACTGCGAGACCACCGACTCGGATACACGAACGCCCACCAGCCCGTTCGACCACGCGCCTGCGCGGTTCCTCTGGAGGAACAGGAGAGCCGCTATAGTTCACTGTCACGAC
>CAZUXX010000781.1:1710-1941 GCA_964624215.1 uncultured Planctomycetaceae bacterium | reverse complement strand
ATCGTGCCGACGTACACCGGCAGCGAGCCGCGCTGGGTGAGGCTGGTGACCGTGGGGGAACACGCTCACGGGGAGTGCGCCCGTTCGCGCCCTGCGAGGGGCCCCTCGCGGGGCGACGGCAGCATTCCGCAGCGGGTCCCGAGGCAGTGGCGCGTCAGATGCGGATGAAGATCCGCTTGCGGTACAGCCACAGCGCGATCAGCCAGAAGATCAGCAGCGTCACCACCGGGA
>CAZUXX010000781.1:0-1700 GCA_964624215.1 uncultured Planctomycetaceae bacterium | reverse complement strand
GCCATCGGTGACCGGATCGGTTCCAAGCAGGGTTTCGAGAAGTCCGGTGCCGTGCGGTGTGATGACGTTCCTGATGGTGAAGGGGCGCATGAGCTGACCGAGCATGTACATCGCGATCGAGTTCATGCCGACGATCACCAGAGGGAACGCCAGCTTCTTCAGCGGAAGCAGGTCGAACAGGAGATAAAACAGGGCGAGCATCCAGATGGCATAGGCCCCGCTGAAGAGGGCCCAGCTCGGTGTCCAGATGCGTTTGACGATCGGAATGGCATAGACGCCCAGTGCCCGGCCGAGCAACAGACAGACCAGGCCGCCGACGAGAAGCCAGAGGAACTTCCTGCGGCGGGTGACGTCGCTCAGGAGCAGCCTCCCGCAGAGCACGCCCAGCAGCATTGTCGCGATGGAGGGGACGAAATTGAGCGTTGTGTATCCGCCGGCGTTGAACGCGTGCTCCTCGGGATTCGCAAACAGGATGCGGCGCACGCTCATTGCCAGCCAGTCTCCGGCCGGGAGTGATCCCCGGGCCTGACGCTGGCGCCAGGCGGTCATCGCGTTTCCCCCCGGATCGCGAAGTGCGTTGAGCAGCCAGAGATCGCCTTCGTGAAAGGCATTGTCGTTCTTGGACCAGGGGGCGAATCGCCCGGGCAGCACCTCCCCGGCAGCAGGGTTTGCAGCGACCGCGGCCGAGTCGTCGCTTCCATCGGGCTGAGGCTTCCCGGAGAGTTGCCAGTAGCCGAACTGCATGAAGTACCAGGTTCCTGCGAGGATCAGCACGATGGATGTCGCCAGCAGTTGCCAGCGGAGTCTCGCCAGCAGGAAAACGAAGAAGTAGCCCAGACCGATCTGAGCCAGAACGTTCGTGAAGCCCCAGTTCGTCCGGTCGTGGCCGATGGAGTAGAGGAAGACTCCCAGCAGAACGAGGACGACCGCGCGCACGAACGCGTGGCGTGCCTGCTTCCACCACGAGTCGCCATCGGACGTCCGTCGCCGATATGAGAACGGCATCGCGACGCCGACCATGAACATGAAGGCGGGCTGGATCAGGTCCCAGAACGAGACACCGATCCGCAACCAGGGAGACTGCCCAGCCGGGTTGTCTGTCGGATAGGGAAGGAAGTCACTCCGCCACGACGGATGGCTGAAGTGAAAGGCCCACGTTTCCCACCGCTGGCGACGGGCAGCGATTTCTTCGGCGGTGGGCTCGCGCAGGGTGTCCCCGTCAGACACGGGCTGCTGCCAGAGGGCTGCGTCGTCGGGAAGCGCGGCAAGTCGGGCGATGCCGAAACCGCTGGCCGCGAGCAGGACCATGATGAACCCGCGATACGCATCGAGCGAGACAAGTCGGCCTGGTGCCCGTGGAGTCGAACTGCGAGTGCGAGGCTCTTTGGGGGGCCGGGGCTCCCCGGGTGGGGCGGGTTCCGGCTGCTGAGCCGGCTCGGGAGGAGGTACCGGAGACTCCTGCAATCTGTAGGTATCTGCCATCGCTGCATCCTGAATCGAGCACGAGCGACGTCGATTCTACAGCGCGACTGACAAACGCGTACCGTCGGCCGGCGAGATCCCGCAGTGTCGAGGGCGGGGCGTCATGGCGATGTTGTCGCGATGCTCTCCGGCAATTGTGCGACCGGACTGCCAAGCTGCAGCATGGCGCGCAACGGGGTGAGTGAAGGTTGAGCAGTGTTGACTGCTGCGAAGGTTGA
>CAZUXX010000780.1:0-1941 GCA_964624215.1 uncultured Planctomycetaceae bacterium | reverse complement strand
GAAAGGACTGAAAGCGGAAGGGGCCCCGCCGTATGGTTGGGGCCCCTTCATCTATTCGAAAGCCATACCGACTCCGTGGAACGCTACCACACGATCCGCTGCTGCGGTCCGCTCGGCCGCCCGGAGGGCTGATCGTCGTCACGAGGCCGGGATGGCGGCGGTGGTGACGGCCGCTGCGGCTCGGCCGGCTGGGGACGACGCCGGAGAGACGGACGGTCGTTCCGCTCCGGTCGCGGTGCGTCCGCCTCCCGCGGTGGCGGTTGTGCTGAATCTCCACCGGATGCCTGAGCTGCTGCCGGTCCGGCGCCCAGCGCGAGCGCCGCTGCCGCCGCAGCCGTCAGGAAGGCCGATCTGGTCCTGCGCATTTATCTACCTCAACTGTGATGTTGCTGTATGGCATACCCAGGGCAACCGGGGTGCCAGACCAGCCATGAAGGTGAAAGCCCAGGTGGATCGCCACTTCTCGACCGCATCGCCGATGCTTCCAGGGTCCACGATTGTCCTCCAATCCGGACGGTCGATGCGGGAAGGGGGGACAATGCTGCCAGAGTCGGACCGTCGCATGGTGCTGCAGGTCTCGTCGGTTCTACAGTACAGCGCCCCCGTTGTTTCATAGGGCCCGAAGCACGGGGAGAATCGCGCCGGAAAAGGTGTACGGAAGAAGCCTGAAAGTCCGATTTTTTCGAGGCCCCGAAGACCCTCCCGGAGGTGGCACAAAACGCCATCGGCGGTGTATTTTACGCCGTCCTCGGCACCCCCTTTCCGGAGGCTGCCGAAGTTCCTCGATTTGCTAGACATCCATGAGCGACGAGATCCCGCAGGAGAAGATCCTTCCGCGCCTCATCGAAGACGAGATGCGAGACTCGTTCATCGATTATTCGATGAGCGTGATCGTGCAGCGGGCGCTGCCGGACGTTCGGGACGGGTTGAAGCCGGTACACCGCCGCATCCTCTTCTCGATGCACGAGTCGGGGTTGGCGCCCAACCGGCCGTTCAAGAAGGCCGCAACCGTCGTGGGAGACGTGCTCGGCAAGTATCACCCGCATGGTGACTCCGCCGTGTACGACGCGCTCGTGCGTATGGTGCAGGATTTCTCGCTGCGCTACCCGCTCGTCGCGGGTCAGGGGAACTTCGGCTCCATCGATGGTGACTCGGCGGCGGCCTACCGTTACACGGAGGCCCGCCTCGCGCCACTCGCGACCGAGCTGCTCGCGGACATCGACAAGGACACGGTCGACTTCACGCCGAACTTCGACGACCGGCTGATGGAGCCGGTCGTGCTGCCGTCCAAGGTCCCGAACCTCCTGATCAACGGGAGCAGCGGCATCGCCGTGGGGATGGCCACCAACATCCCGCCGCACAACCTGCGGGAAGTCGTGGACGCGTGCGTCCACCTGATCGACAACCCGGACTGCGAGATCGACGACCTCCGGCAGTTCGTGCGTGGCCCGGACTTCCCGACGGGTGGCTTCATCTACGGGCGGGACGGGATCGACGAGGCGTACCACACCGGCCGGGGCCGCGTGGTCATGCGCGCGCGGGCGGAGATCGAAGAGCGCGACGGGGGGCGCGGCGAGAGCATCGTCGTCAGCGAGATCCCCTTCATGGTGAACAAGTCGCGGCTGATCGAGCAGATTGCCGAGCTGGTGCGCGAGCGGAAGATCGAGGGAATCTCGGACCTTCGCGACGAGAGCGACCGGGAGGGGATGCGCATCGTCATGGAGCTGAAGCGGGATGCGATTCCCAACATCGTCCTGAACCAGCTCTATAAGCACACGCAGATGCAGTGCACCTTCGGCGTCATCATGCTGGCGCTGGTGCACGGCGTCCCCCGGGTGCTGAGCCTGAAGGAGATGCTCCACTACTTCGTGGAGCATCGACACGAAGTGGTGCGCCGGCGTGCCCAGTTCGAGCTCAGCAAGGCGCTGGAGCGGGAGCACA
>CAZUXX010000779.1:684-1942 GCA_964624215.1 uncultured Planctomycetaceae bacterium | reverse complement strand
GGAAAGTGATATGCGAAACAACGCTCTTGAGGACCGGCTGTTCAACTGTAGGGAGGCGGCCCTGTACCTCGGATACGCCGAGGGGACGCTTCGAAACAAGGTGAGCCGGAACGAAGTCCCGCACATCAAGCTCGGTCGCACCCTCCGGTTCAGGAAGTCGGAACTCGACCGCTGGATCATCACCGAGCACGCGAAATCCGAGGAAGCGGACTCGGGAAAATTGCATGAGGAGGCCGCATGAACGCATCCACCCTCGTCGTCATCGTTCCCGCGCTGCTGTTCCTCGTCTGGACGTACCGGATCGTCCGTCTGTGGCTCTGAGGCGGACACCGCTGAGGCGGAAGACTGCGCTGAGGGCGCGAAAGCCGATCGCCCGCAAGACGCGAATGAAGCGGGCCAACGCCCGTCGCAAGCGCGAGCGGTTCCGGCGCGCCTTCCTCTCACCCGCGTTCGTCCGGTGGGTGAAGTCGCTCGGATGCACGGTTCCCGGATGTGAGCGGGACGATATCGAGGCCGCGCACGTGGACCGGCCTCGGAGCCGGGGCGGCAGGTGGTACGAGATCGCGCCGCTCTGCCGACCGCACCACCGGGAGCAGGAGAAGCGGACGGACTGGTTCGACCGGCAGTACGGGACTGACTTGCGGCTCGCCGCCTCGGCCGTCGCACAGCGGTGGCTCGCCTTCGCCAAAGTGGAACCACCACAGGAGGGCTGAGATGGACTGGTTCGTCGTCATCATGCTCGGGATTATCGCTGCTCCGCTGGTGCTTTGCGGGCTGTTCCTGTGGAGGACGGGGCGGAAGGCTGACGAGGCCGGGAAGCGGGCCGGTCGGAGCCCCAACTTCGACCGCATCCTGACCGACTGGGACGCGCACGAGGCGGAGCAGCGGGCGCACATCGCACGGAGGAAATCAGCGTGATCCTACTGGCCCTGAGCGACGGCGCGGATGTCCGCGTCCCTCTCGCTCCGCACAGCGAAGCGGATCGCGGTTTCCATGTCCCGGCTCATACGGACGCGGGGCTCGTCGCGGGTGAAGTCCCAAGCGGCCTCGGCAATGTCCAGCAGCGCGGCGCGGAAAGCATCGGTCATGACCTCATGTATCGGCACCATCGAAACCTCCTGATCGGAGTCGCACAATGAGCACTCCCACGATGCGCGTACCGGCCGGTCGGAAGCACGGGAAAACGAAGCCGGTTATCCCGCCCCGGTTCGGAAAGGTTTCGGCTGATCCGGTCCTGGATGACCTGCTGGCGAATGCA
>CAZUXX010000779.1:0-674 GCA_964624215.1 uncultured Planctomycetaceae bacterium | reverse complement strand
GTGTTGGACGACCTGCTCGCCGCCGCGACCGCCGTGTCCCTGGACCTCGCCACGTCGCAGGTGAAGCACCTTGCGCGGGCCGGGGCGATCAGCCCGCAGTCTGCCTCACGCTGGCGGATTGAAGGCAAGGGCAACCCGCTGTTCGACCTAACGAAGCTGATCTACCGGCTGATGCAGATGGGCCAGCACGCCGGAGTCATCGTCGCCCACGCAATGACCACCCTCGCGCATAGTCTCATGCCCGTCTCGGACGCTGATCTGGTTGCTCGGTTCTGGAGGCTGATGGAGGAGGAGGCGGCGAAGGAGGGGCGGGAGAACAGCGCGCAGAACACACTCGCGCGCACGGGAGACCTTGAAGAACTGGAGCGGGCCACGCTGGACGAGGCGGGTACGCAGGTGGAGCTCGCCGCGACCGCCCGCGAACTGAGGCGGCGACGGATCGACCCGCGAACGTGGAAAGCGGACTAACCCGGAGACAACGAGGATGGCGAACTCAGCGAAGCGAAGCGGCGGGATCGGGTTGTCGGGCCTGCTCGGCCTGCTGTTCATCGGGCTGAAACTGACGGGCTACATCGACTGGAGTTGGTGGTGGGTGCTGGCTCCGCTCTGGATTCCGCTGGCTTTCGTGGCGGTCCTGTTGATCGGCTTGGGGCTGCTCACGGTCGTTGAGGATC
>CAZUXX010000778.1:0-1945 GCA_964624215.1 uncultured Planctomycetaceae bacterium | reverse complement strand
CAGACGCACCCGCACCTCGCCTGACGATCCCTGGGCGCTGACACAAAAAGCACGGATTGCATTACTGGCCAACCAGCCCGAGCAGGCACTGGCCCTCTTGAACCGTGCCGACCCGCAGGGTCTGGAGGAAGCCGATGCGGCACTGCACAACCGGCTGCTGCATCAGGTGCTGTGGGACCTCGTCGACGATGATCTGCTCGCCCGCGACCGGGAATACGACCAGTTGAAGTCGCTCGTCACCAACGATCGGAAGCTGGAGTTCGATCAGCTGACCGTGCGACGGCTGATGGCGCGGGAACAGTGGGACGCGGCGTGGACGGCACTGCAACCGCTGCTCGAAAGCACCGAGAATCCGCTGGTGCCCGTCGCGGGAGAGAATCGCACTGTCCGACTGGACGTGTGGCTGGCCGGCCAACTGGCCGACCTGTCGCGCGAAGGCGGAGACGAACTGGCCGACGCGATCAGCCGACGGGCGGACGAACTGGTCGCGGCACTGACAGACGCGGGCGACGACTCACCCCGCAGCCGGTTTCTCGAAACCGTGCTGCGAGAACTTCCCCAGGGCCGCCGGCTGACACGGGGGCTCGCCGAAGCCGCTGAACAACGGGACGACTATTCCGCGGCCGAGGTGCGCTGGAAGCGGCTGACCAGTTCACCCGAGCCGGCGCAGGCGGCGAATGCCACCATCCGACTCGCGCAGTGGCGGGTACACGGCGGTCGATTCGAGTCCGCCCGGGAAACCCTGGCGAGCCTCGCAGACGAACAGTACGCTGCGCTTTCCAAAGACTCGCAGAAAACACTGGCCGAACTCCAGTCACGGCTGGCCAGTGCCGAGCCGGCCGAACCGGCAGTGGCGAACTGGCAGGACCTGGAGTTCACACTGACCTTCGGCCGTTCGATCGGCTACCGCCCCGGGAATCTCGACGTCTCGGCAATCCCCGGGACCGGGGCGTTCTTCGAGTTGTACAACGTCGCACTCGATCGACGGACCCAGCGGCTCAACATCACGGGACCGGCCGGTGAGGACTACTGGACTGTCCCCCTGCGACTGCCTCAGCGGGCGATGTTCGAAAACAGCGTCGGGCTGTTGAGCGATGGACTGCACGCCTACGCCGTCTGGCAAGGCGTGGTGCACTGTCTCTCCCTGACCGACACGAAAGTGATCTGGGCAGCTCCGATCGCGCTGCGGTCTGCCTCCGATGGATCGGTGCGGAACGTGAGCAATGGTCTGGGCGATACACTGCTGACACCCGAACAGTTCCTCGCCCGGAACGGCGTGCGGCGGCTGCGCTCTCCGTCCGGAATGCTCGCCGCGGCAACGGCCGACGTTGTGCTCGTCTATGGTCAGCGGGACCTGCTGGTACTCGATCCTCTGACGGGAGAACTGCTCTGGAAGTGGACCGGCCTGGGACCACAGTCCATGGCCTATGCCGACGGGTCGAGAATCTACCTGTTTCCGGGAGAAACACAGTCACCGGTGATCCTCCGCGCCCTCGACGGAAAGCAACTCCAACAGACGGCGCTCGAGCAGCACGCTCCGCACGGCCTGGCCCTGAGCGACGGGCAGCTGCTCGTCCACCGACGGTCCTCGCGGACCGGCCTGTTCCGGTTCCTGGGGGGCTCCAAAGACCGGCTGGAATCGATCGACCTGCAGACGGGGCAGCCGGTGTGGTCGCAATCGGTCGCGAGCGATGTGCTCCTCGGATGGGCCGGGCGGCACAGTCTGGCTCTCTACGAAAGCGATCATTCGCTCTCACTGCTGGAGATCAGCAGCGGCTCGATCCGGAACCTGGGACAGATTCCCCAGGGGGTGATCGAGAACCGTCGCAATGTGCAGCTGCTCGTCGACAACGACCTGATCTTTCTGCTCATCGACGAGGCCCCCAGCCACAACATCAGCCACCTCAGTGGGGGAGTGCGGGTCAACGGTCATGTCGCCTGCTTC
>CAZUXX010000777.1:0-1945 GCA_964624215.1 uncultured Planctomycetaceae bacterium | reverse complement strand
CAATGGCTCGGTCTGCTCGCCCAGCCGCACCGCCTTCATGACCGGCCAGTACCCGGCACGGCACCGCGTCCACGGGCACTTCGCCACCCGTCGGCAGAACGAGGCGAGGGGCATGGTGCAGTGGCTCGACCCGAGGGTGCCGAACGTCGCCCGGCTGCTGAAGGGGGCCGGCTACGCGACGTGCCACTCGGGGAAATGGCATCTCAACGGGCACTTCAGCGATGCACGACACACGCAGCCGGGGGATCACGGGTTTGATCACTGGTTCGCGACGCAGAACAACGCGGCCCCGTCGCACGAGAATCCGCGCAACTTTGTCCGCAACGGCGAGCCGGTGGGGGAACTGGAAGGGTATTCGTGCCAGCTCGTTGCCGATGAAGCAATTGCCTGGCTGACGAAGCACCGCCAGGCTCAACCGCAGCAGCCGTTCTTCCTGTTTGTGTGTTTTCACGAACCACACGAGCCGATCGCCTCTCCAGCCGAACTGGTGGAGAACTATCCGGATGCGACCCAGCAGGGAGAAGCGCTCTATTACGCGAACGTGGAGAACATGGACCGGGCTGTCGGGCGGCTGATGCAGACGCTCAGCGAGCTGCAGCTCGACGAGTCGACCCTGGTGTTCTTTTCGTCCGACAACGGCCCGGAGACCCTCAACCGCTATCGGAACGCGTGGCGGTCGCACGGATCTCCCGGTCCGTTGCGGGGGATGAAACTGCACGTTTACGACGGCGGGATTCGCGTTCCCGGCATCATCCGGTGGACCGGTCGTATCCGGCCGGGGCAGGAGAGTGACACTCCCGTCTGCTCGCTGGATCTGCTGCCGACGTTTTGCGAACTGGCGGGTGTGTCACCGGATCGCAACCGGGAACTGGACGGGACGAGTCTTGTCAGCCTGCTGGATGGGAAACCTCTGCGGCGCGAGAAACCACTGTTCTGGCACTACTATGGAGGGGCAGGCAACCGGCAGGTCGGGGTCCGTGACGGGGATTGGAAACTGGTGGCGTCGTGGGACGGGGCCAGTGGACTGCCGACCGGTGGGTCGCTGCGACCGGGGATTGTCGACGCACTGCGGAAGTCGTCGCTGGCGACGTTTGAGCTGTACAACATCCGTGAGGATATCGACGAAAGTGACGATCTGTCGGAGCGGCCGGAGACTCCGATCGACCGGCTGCGCGAGTTCGCAAAGACGACGTACCGGCAGGTGATTGCAGAAGGTCCTGACTGGCCGTTTGAACCTGCGGAGCAGTAAGAGTTCCGGCGTCAGTCAGCGCGGTGGATCCCGGTGGTCCATGATGTTGGTGACATCCCGGGGTCTCACGAACGCGCCGCAGGAACATCAGCGGGTGCCTGCTGCGCGGTGCTGGCTGGCATAGGGCCTTGCCATGGGGAGTCGTGCGGCTGCTTGGCGCGGGGAGCCCGCCGGATGCGTATAATGCCGTGAGAGTGACCGTTCGTCGCAGGATCCAGCGGGAGCGCGATCATGGCGAAGAGAAAGACGGCTCCAACCGGCGGTTCCCGTCGTGCTATTCAATCGGGGAAGCAGAGACGCCACTCTCCAGCCCGTGCCCGCCGGGTGAGGAGCTCCTCCAACGGAAAGTCGCAGACGATCGGTGCTTACCTGATCCAGCGGCTGCAGGATTACGGGGTGAGTGACCTGTTCGGACTGCCCGGGGATTTCGTCCTGCGGTTCTACGGATGCTTGAGGAGAGCCCGATCCGGGTGATTGGCTGCACGCGGGAGGATTGCGCCGGGTATGCCGCGGATGCCTATGCCCGGGTCCACGGGATCGGAGCGGTGTGTGTCACGTATTGCGTGGGAGGGCTGAGCCTGTGCAACTCGATCGCGGGGGCGTTTGCGGAGAAGTCGCCGGTTGTCGTCATCAGCGGAGCGCCGGGGATTGCCATCGGCAATGGCATTCTGACGGTCGAGACTATGGCGCAAGCTG
>CAZUXX010000776.1:0-1954 GCA_964624215.1 uncultured Planctomycetaceae bacterium | reverse complement strand
GACGCTCTGTGCGACGAGTGTGGGCATTACCGCCCGCGTCCTGAAGGATCTCGGTCGCAGTCAGGAACGGGAGGCGAAGATCATTCTGGGGGCGGCGGTGATTGACGACGTGCTCGGCCTGATCGTGCTGGCTGTCGTTTCGGGGCTGATCACCTCAGGTTCGATTGACGTGGGGAATGTGGCAGCGATTGTGGCGAAGTCCCTGGGCTTTCTGACGGCGGCGATCCTTCTGGGGACGCGCCTGTTCACGCGGCCGCTTTTCAAGTTTGCCAGCTATCTCCGAGGGCACGGACTCCTCGTGGCGACGGCCCTGGTGATCTGTTTCGGCTTTGCGTGGCTGGCAAACCTGGTGGGACTGCATCCGATCGTCGGAGCCTTCGCGGCAGGGCTGATCCTCGAACGGGCGCACTACCGGGAACTCGGCCAGAAAGAGCACGTGGAACTGGAAGAAGCTCTCGCCCCGCTGACGGCGCTGCTGGTTCCGATCTTCGTTATTGAGATGGGAGTCGACGTCGATCTGGAAAGCTTTCGCGATCCCTCTGTCTGGGGGCTGGCAGCCGCGTTGACCGCCGCGGCCGTTGTCGGCAAACAGGCGTGCTCGTTCGGCGTTCTGGAAGAAGGCAAGAACCGACTGGCGGTCGGACTGGGGATGATTCCGCGTGGCGAGGTCGGGCTGATCTTTGCGAAGCTGGGAAAGGACCTCACCTACGAAGGGAGGCCTGTCTTTGGTCCCCAGACGTATTCAGCAATCGTGGTGATGGTGATGGTTACGACAATGGTCACTCCTCCTTTGCTGAAGTGGTCGCTGCAGCGGGGAGCCCGGTCAGAGACGGGCGGTGCGCCGGCTGACTGACGGTTTAGCCCAGCAGAGGCGTCGGGCAATCCACGAACGATCCCCCGGGCCTTCCACTGATGATCGACTGGCGGAGAAAATGACTTTCGCAGAAGGCAATGTGTCGACGCGGGAGCGAACATCGACAACAATCGAAAGTGCACAGCGACGAAGCGCCTTGCAGCAAGCACACATCTGGCGACTGGGCCGGTATTCTAACAGACGACTCGAGGCGTTACGAAGCAGCTTCGCGGGAGCCGACCGCCGACAAGTCTTCTGTGCGGAATGATCCTCCCGAAATCCTCTGGCGAACGGTCCGGGGAACGGAACGAACCGTTCTCTGTCGCGCTGGTGGACGAGTCAACGGTTTCCCTGGTTCGAAGGCATACAGATGGAATCGGCAACGAAGCCCTGGCGGCTCCTGATCGTCGACGATCATCCGTTGGTGCGCAAAGGATTGGCGGCGCTCATTGCAAATGAGCCGGATCTCGAGGTCTGTGGCGAATCAGACGAGATGGCGGACGCGATCTCGCAGATGCGCAAGCTCGAGCCGGACATGATCGTGGTCGACATCTCGCTGAAGGCGGGGAACGGCCTGGAACTGGTGAAGCATATTCGCAGCACACATCCGCATGTGAAACTGCTCGTCTGCTCGATGCACGACGAGGCGCTGTTTGCCGAACGCTGTCTGCGTGCGGGTGCCAACGGGTATCTCAACAAGGAAGCGGCGAGCGAACGGGTCATCGAGGCGATCCGCATCATCCGCAGCGGGAAGCCGTTTCTGAGTGAAGAACTCGCCGAGCGGCTTCTGTCGCGTGTGGTGGGGGGTGAGGATCCGCTCCAGCAATCCCCGATTGAAAGTCTGACCGATCGTGAACTGGAGGTGTTTGGGCTGATTGGAGAGGGGCTGACGACGCGGCAGATTGCCGACAGCCTGCACCTGTCGCACAAGACGATCGAGAGCTATCGGGAGAACATCAAGACCAAGCTCGGTCTGAAGAATGCCGCGGAACTCAGCCGTCACGCGGTGCAGTGGGCCATGGAGAATTCCTGAGGGACTGTTCCCGCCGTCGGAATGCTGGTCGCGTCGGTCCTCGACAGCTTCGCCGCAGCAGAGGATCC
>CAZUXX010000775.1:0-1959 GCA_964624215.1 uncultured Planctomycetaceae bacterium | reverse complement strand
GTTTGGCGAGCATGCGGCCGTTCTGGCCGATCAGGTTGGCTTCGACCTCGAGCCCGTAGACGATGTTGTGGTCGGCGAAGGCGGCCGCGATTTCGGCGATCTTCTCTGCCGCCTGATCGATGTACGGTTCGGGGTCGGTGCCGGCCGGGTGATAGAAGGAGAATCCGCGGATGAGCTTGGCGCCGAGGGCTTTTGCAGCGCGGATGGTGCGTGCGACTTCGCCCTCCATGTATTCGTCGAAGGGGACGTACTTGTTGTGGGAACCGTCCTCCTGGTCGAGGAGCTTCACCTTCCCGAGTCGCGAGCCGATGCTGGTGACCGACATCCCGTACTCGGTCTGGAGTTCGGCGAGCCGGGCCAGCTTTTCGTCATCGAGATCGACGACATGTTCGACGGTGCCGTCGCCGGTGACGTCGACGAACCGGGGGCTGTACCAGCGGAGCCCGAGTGCTGCCAGCACGGCCAACTGCTCGATGGCGGTCTTCCTGTTCGCACACTCGTCGGCGAACGCGCTCAGAATGATCTCAGGTCGTTGGGGCATGACATACAGCGGGGACAGAAGGACAGAAAGCGGGTGACTTCAATGGCCGGGCATTGTGAGACGAACTTCACGGGAGGGCAAGCGGCTGCGCGGATTGCCGCGGGATTCGAGCGGATTGGTCGTCACAGTCGGGCAGAGGCGGGGTTTAAAGAGACTCGAGTTCTTCCCAGCGGGCGTAGGCGGTGGCGAGTTCCTGTTCGAGCTCCTTGAGGCGGGCCGACTGGCGGGCGATCTCCTCGGGGGATTGCCGGTAGAAGGCGGGGTCGGCCATGCTCGCGTGCAGGAGTGCCTGTTCGGATTCCAGCTGTTCGATGCGTGGGGGCAACTGGTCGAGTTCCTGCTGTTCGCGGTAGGAGCGTTTGCGAGGCCTGTTTTCGGCTGCGGGCTTTGCGGGTGAGCGCGTGGGCGCCGGTTCGGGTGCGGGGGGCTCGCGTTCGCGGAGCCAGTCGTCGTACCCGCCGGTGTATTCCCGGACGCGGCCTTCCCCTTCGAAGGCGACGATGCTGGTG
The DNA here is from genome assembly GCA_964624215.1 of uncultured Planctomycetaceae bacterium. Taxonomy (GTDB): domain Bacteria; phylum Planctomycetota; class Planctomycetia; order Planctomycetales; family Planctomycetaceae; genus CAZUXX01. The sequence goes on along the minus strand of CAZUXX010000775.1, from coordinate 909 downwards.
ACAACGTGATTGAGAAAAGCGCGGTCGTGACTGACCAGCAGGACGGTCCCGCTGTAATCGACGAGGAGTTCTTCGAGGAGCTGGAGGGTTTCGGCGTCGAGGTCGTTGGTCGGTTCGTCGAGGACGAGTACGTTGGCGGGCCGGGTGAACATCCGTGCCAGGAGCAGTCGATTGCGCTCCCCGCCGGAGAGATGCTTCACAAGACTGCGGGCCCTCTCGGGCGTGAAGAGAAAGTCCTGCATGTAGCCGACGATGTGCCGCGAGTGTCCGTCGACGACGACGACGACGCTGTCTTTGCCGTCGGCGACGTTGTCGGCGGCGGAACGGTTTTCGTCGAGCTGGGCTCGCAACTGGTCGAAGTAGGCGACTTGCAGGTTCGTCCCGAGACGGACGGTGCCGCTTGAGGGGGTGAGCTGGCCCAGCAGGATTCGCAGAAGTGTTGTCTTGCCGGCGCCGTTGGGGCCGACGAGGCCGACCTTGTCGCCGCGATCGATGGCGAGGGAGACATCGCGAAGGACGACGTTCTCGCCGAACGCATGGGTGACTGATTCCAGCGCGGCCATGAGGCGACCTGAACGAGCGGCCTCCTGGACCTGCATGCGGACGTTGCCGGTTCGTTCGCGGCGCTGGCGGCGTTCTTCGCGCAGGCGTTTGAGGGCCCGGACGCGGCCTTCGTTGCGGGTGCGACGGGCCTTGATTCCCTGACGGATCCATGCTTCTTCGGCGGCGAGTTTCTTGTCGAACAAGGCCGCCTGGCGTTCTTCGGCCTCGAGTGCGGCCTCCTTGCGTTGGAGACAAGGTGCGGTAATCGCAGGTCCAGTCGAACAGGCGGGCGCGGTCGATCTCGATGATGCGGGTCGCCAGTCGCTGCAGGAACGCCCGATCGTGGGTGACAAACACGGTTGTGAT
>CAZUXX010000774.1:0-1963 GCA_964624215.1 uncultured Planctomycetaceae bacterium | reverse complement strand
TTCAAAAGAAACTCCCCGAGCAGACGGTAGGTGTGCGGATTGCCCGGGTTCCGTTCGATTGCCTCCTCGAAAGCCAACTGCGTCTGGTGGAGATGCTCATCCCGGCCCACGGCTGCAGACTCCCAGAGTTGCATGTGCACACCGGCGATCATTAACCAGGGTTGGGGCGAGAGTCGGTCGGCAATGGCGGCAGCATGGAAGTCTTCCAGGGCGGCGCGCGGGGCTCCGCGGACCAGCAATTCATACCGGCCGGACTGAATCCGCCAATTGCTGAGCGTGACCCAGTTCCAGCCGGTCCACAGGCACCCCAGCACTGCCAGCAGTGCCGTCGAGACGACCGCGTACCCGGTTGCGAGTTCGGGTTTTGTCCGCAGATGCACCATCGTTTTCGACTGCCGCTGAAGAACGAAAGAGACCGTCAGCAACAGCAAAAGGACGGCCGGCATCGCCAGTCCGCCGGCAACACACAGGTGCAACACCAGCACCAGGCCGGCGATCCGCATGTCCTCGTCCGGAGCGGGTGTATCGACGGAATCCGTCCAGCGGGTCATGACCCATCCCGGTACCGGCCAGCCGATGGCCAGGACCAGCAGTTGATCGGGAACGCGACCGTGCAGTAACCACGCTTCCAGCCCGACGAGTCCGAACGCGAGGAGTCCCGCCAGGAGGATCCAGCGATGGTCCCGGGAGACCGTCTGCGGCGGAGGAGGCTCCGACGTTGTCGTCGCGGGGGGGAGTGCACGGGTCCACATCAGTCGCACGATCGAGAGCAGACCAACCAGTGCGAGCAGCCCGCCGTTCACCCACGCATCAAAGAACAGGTTATGCGGGTCAGCGATCTCCTCACTCGCCTCGGGGAGTTTGTGTTTCAGATACGCGTTCGCGAAGTTCCCCGGACCGATCCCCAGCCACGGCGATTCGCGTATGACACCCCACGTGCCGGTCCAGTAATGGATTCGGTACTGGAGTGATTTGGGCGCTTCGGTCAGGACTTCGCGATCGACCACCCCGGTCATCAGGCCGAGCAGCGTGAGCATGAGCGTCAGGCTGCCGGCGATCAGCAGGCCCCGCGTCCAGTTCAGCCAGCGCGTCGGCCAGTGGAGCCGCCGTGAGTGCCGCAGGGTGAGGAGCGTCAGTCCGATAATCGCTGCGAGGATGGCCGACCGGCTCTTCGTCAGTACCAGCGTCGTGGCGATCAACAGACACGCAAGAACTCCCACGACGCGCAGCCAGCGGGGAAGTGCTGCGCGGCAACGCACGAACTCGGCGACCGCGAGGATCAGCAGGACGGCGAGAACGCCTCCGAACGTGTTTGCCAGCGCGAAGGGACCGAACACGTCGTTGCTGTGCAGCAGCCGCTGCTCGAAGGCGATTTTCTGCGGTCCTTCCAGCGAGAGCATTTCCGGCCCCAACTCGCGTCGCAGCTCGTTGATCCGTGCCGCATCAAGCGAGTGGTCCCGGACAAGCTGCTGGTACTCGAGGTATGCGGATCGCATCCGGGGGTACCAGTAGACCCGCTGCCAGATCCCCAGAAGCGACAGGAGCACTCCGGCTGTCAGCAGCAGTGTTCTCAACCGGCGGCGGGAGCGGACATCGTCAAAGGCGTGCCGCAGGCAGAGATAGGCGGCGGCGATGCCGATCCACTCCCAGAACAGATTGAGCGTGGCCCGCTTGTTCCCCTCGAGGACGAGAACAGGCACGGCCGCAATGAGGTGCCCGAGCACGAGCGTGCCGACGGCGGCATCGGTCCATCCCAGACGCAGACAGAACCGCTCGTTGCGAATCGCCAGCCAGCTGCTGGCGGCTCCGAGCAGCAGCCAGGCGATCACGATCCACAGCGTATGGCCGTCATCCGTCGCTTCGGTCGGGATGAGAAACCGCGTCAGGAACAGGGCACCGCAGGCGAGACTGAACACGAACGACGGGTGCTGCCGCGAGGCCGGTTCCTCGGCCGGGGCGATCG
>CAZUXX010000773.1:0-1974 GCA_964624215.1 uncultured Planctomycetaceae bacterium | reverse complement strand
GCGGGCCCTGGCGTCGAATGGCACCGTCAAGATTCTGCAGGATGCCACGCTGACGACGATGTCGGGCGAGCCAGCGGCCTTTCTGGCCGGTGGTGAGTTTGCTGTTCCGAGTACGGTCGGGATCGGCGGTGCCGCGGTCGGGACCACGACCTTCCGCGGCTTCGGGACGTCGATCATTGCGACGCCTACGATCATTGACCACGACCTGATTCGCCTGCGGGTTGTGCCCGAGCTGAGTTCGCTCAACCCGCAGAACGCGGTCGGGGGTGTGCCGGGGGTGGATGTGAAACGAGTCCAGACCCAGGTGGAACTGCGGGAAGGTCAGTCGATTGTGCTGGGGGGCTTGTTCGGACGGAGTCAGTCGGCAGAGCAGACGCGGATTCCTCTGCTGGGTGAATTGCCGATCATCGGGCCGGCGGTGTTCACGTCGAAGCGGGCGAGTGAAGACGAAACCGAACTGCTGATTGTGGTCACTCCGGAGATTGTGCGTCCGATTGATGCTGATCAGGAACCGCCGCTTCCCGGCTGGTATGTCACTCACCCGGATGATGTCGATCTGTACAAGCTCAGCCGTACCGAGGGGAACCCGGATTTGAGCCACAATCAGCTGCTGCCGTACGGGAACGGCTCGGGGGTCGCGTATGACACGGGGTACAGCATCTACAATCCGGCTCCGAGCGGTGGTCTCAACCCGGTTCCGACCGGCGCGTACGGTGGCTACGGGTACGAAGCCAACTTTGGTGCGATGGGTGGCACCATGTACGGCTCGCAGCCTCCTGCGGGGAACTACGGGAACGATCCTTACAGCGGGTATGCCCCCCAGGGGCAGTACGGGGGACCGGGCTATTCCCCGGCTCCGCCCATGACGCCGCAGCCGCAGTACGGACCGCTGCCGGCGCCTGTTCTGGAGCCGACTCCGGCCGATCCGGCGATGACGCTCCGGCAGTCCCGCTCTCCACACGGTATTCAGCAGACGAGTGGTCAGCAGGCTCCGCGTCGGATGTGGAGGCGATGAATGGCCGTGAGTCTTTGATGTTGAGTCGGCTGATGACACTCGACCGCACTGAGTCCCTTTGATTCCCACCGCACCTGCGGCATGCGTCTTTCGAGGACGAGCGATGTCCATTCCCTTGAAGCTCTACGCCCTTGTCAGTTCAGCAGTTTTGCTGCTGGGCAGCACCGGCTGTGTCCACTTCGGAGGTTGCGGCGGCGTTGCCGGCTGTGATCCCTGTGGACAGGGAAGCTGCGATCCGTGCGGATACGACGCATGCGGGCACGGGGCGTGTGGCCCGTGCGGGGGTGTCGGCTGGCGTCCGTGTCTGGGGCGGGGATGTCTCTCGCGGGCGTACAGCACGCTCAGCGGGAAGCTGACGTCGGCGGATATCGCGGCGTGCGGGGTGATCTACCATCGATCGAATGCTATTCCCGAGACGTTGCCGCTGGGCAGTACCAACCGTGCCTGGTATCAGGTGATGCAGACGAACGCCGAGGCGTCGGACTTCATCATCTACCAGATGGAGTTCGTGGGGGAGACGGCCACGCTGACTCCGGATGGTAAGGATCATGTGTGGGAGATTGCGGCCCGTATGCGGAGCACGCTGTTCCCTGTCATCATCGAGCGGTCGACACACAATGCCAATCCCGAGCTCGATGCTCATCGCCGCAATGTGGTGGTGGCCATTCTGTCGACGCCGTACAGCCCGGGCTACAACGCACTGGAAGCCGAGCCGCTCTACTACCAGCACCTTCGAACGGGTGGAATTAACCAGTACGGAACGTTCGGGAACAACTTCGGACAGTTCGGCGGGTTCGGTGGAGGTGGCGGTGGCGGAATCGGTTTCGGACCGTAATCGTCGCGGCTGAGAGCTGAGAACGTCTTCAGGACGAAGCGAACGAGGGTGAATGACTCACCCTGCAACGGCAGGCATGCTCCAGGAGGGAGCCGGCCTGCCGTTTTCTATTTGCTGTGCCGCT
>CAZUXX010000772.1:0-1981 GCA_964624215.1 uncultured Planctomycetaceae bacterium | reverse complement strand
CCGGCCGGGACAGGCCGGTGCGGCGGTCGCGGGGAGGCACAACCAGATTCCCCACCAATCGGGCACTCCGCTCGCTCGCCGCTCGCGGCCGTGATGCTCAGCAAACGACCGTGTGGGGTCACCGCAGGCACGCTGCTCCCCCTGGGCCTGTCCTCCGGCGACCGTCAGCGAGACCGTCGGAGCGGTCTACTGCTGCTGTAGCAGGCGGTCGATCTCCGGACGCACAAGTTCGGTAAGGTGTCGATAGCCTTCCTCGCTCAGGTGCAGGCCATCTTTGGCGAGATAGCGGCTTTCGGGCTCGCCGTCTGAATTGAGCATGGGGGTATGGACATCCAGGTAGTGGACATTCTCCTGCAGGGCCGCCCAGGCGGCCACGAGTTCGTTCGCCGCCCGCACCCGATGAATGATTGGCCACCGTCGGATGGTCGGCTTCACCGACAGGAAGACAACATCCGTCTCCGGCTGTGCCTGGTGCACCTTGGCCACGAACCTCTGGAAGTCTTCCAGTACCTCCCAGCTCGCAGTCCCCTTCGAAAGATCGTTCGAACCGGCATAGACGAAGATCGCACGCGGCTGATGGGGCGTGACCAGTCGGTCGAAAAATCGCACCGAGTCAATCATCTCCGATCCGCCGAAACCGCGATTCACGACTGGCAAATCGGGGAACGATTCCTCCAGATTCCACAGGCGGATCGTCGAACTTCCGACGAACAGAATGCCTCCCGGCTTCGGAGGCGTCTCGCGGTCCTGCACTTCGAACGCCGCCATAGCATCGTTCCACCGGTCGAAGTTGTGCTTCTGCTCGCGGGCAGACTCCCCACCGCTCACCGGTGTGACGAGCGCCAGCAAGACCAGACTTCGAATGAAACAATGCATCGCGGCCTCCGTCGGAATCAGGGGTCAAATCGCCGCGGGCCATGATGGGAACCGTCGTCGACCGGCACAAGTCCACCCCCATGAGAATCAACTCCCTCCCCGAGCGCGAATCTGTCGACGCGGCCCGGCAGACGATACGATGACACCGGCGGTAACTGATCGCGGTCGACGCGAGTCCCTCGGGAGCGTTCGGAGTCTGTAAGGCGTCACTTCCGGCGAGATGCCGCAGTGATGCAGGCCAATTGGCGACGAGACGTCGCCTTGCCTTCCGGACATCATCGGGGGAGCAGCCGATCGAAACAAAGAGGTGCACACAGGTGAGCGCAGCGGCAGAGGTCCTGACAGACGAACAGGTTCGCGAGTGGTTTCGGGCGTCCGTTCCGGTAGATGATTTTCGCGGTCAGCGGGTGCTCGTGGTCGTCCCTGACCAGACGCGGACGGCACCAATGGCGCTGTTGTTCTCCGCACTGGTCGATCACCTGGGGGCGGCCGTCCAGCAACTGGACGTGATCTTTGCCCTGGGCACCCATCCGGCGATTCCCGAATCCCTGATGCACAAACTGCTGGGCATCACTCCGGAGAACCGTGACCACCTGCTGGCCAAAACGCGATTGTTCAATCACGAGTGGGACAATCCGGCCGCCCTGTCAACGATCGGCACTCTCGACGAAGAGGAAGTCGAGAACGTCTCTGACGGACTGCTCTCGATGGAGGTGCCGATCGAGATCAACGCCCGCATCCACGACTACGATCGCCTGCTGGTGATGGGACCTGTGTTCCCGCACGAGGTCGTCGGCTTCTCGGGGGGGAACAAGTACTTCTTTCCCGGGATCTCGGGACCGCAACTGCTCAACTTCTTCCACTGGCTGGGAGCCCTCATCACGAACGTCGGCATCATCGGCGTCAAGTCCACGCCCGTGCGGGCCGTCGTCGATGCCGCCGCACGGCGCATCCCTGTCGAGCGAAGGGCAATCACCTTCGTTGTGAGTTCTGACGGAACCGCGCGACTGCACGGGCTGTTCTATGGCACGCCCGAGCAAGCCTGGAACGATGCGGCCGACCTGTCGGGACAGACGCACATCCGGCGCATGCCGCGTCCCTTCCA
>CAZUXX010000771.1:0-1982 GCA_964624215.1 uncultured Planctomycetaceae bacterium | reverse complement strand
GGTGGAGGGTGGGACTCCGGCGGCCACGGCGACGCTGACTTATCCCGATTCTCCGGCGAATGCGGAGCCGCCGGTAATCAGGCTGAAGACGTTCGACGGCGCTGGCGAGCCTGTGGCGGGAGCGTGGGTCCGGTTTCTTCCTCAGGGGGTTGCCGACGATGACCCGATGGCAGGCGGGCTGGTGAAGTGGAGCGATACGAGCGGGACCGTGGAGCTGAGCGGGGTTCCTGCGGGGGCCTACGACGTGAGCGTGGGGGCCGATGTTTACGGGATGGCCACGATTGCAGATGACGGAACGCTGACGCTGAAGGCGGAAACGGAGGAGAACCCGGTCTCGCAGCAGGAGGGGGGCGAACTGACCTTTGAGAAAGGTCAGTACGTCGACGTGCAGCGGGGGACGGTGTTTACGTATTACCTGCGGCCGGATGCGAAGTGGGCGGATGGTGAGCCGTTCACGGCAGAGGATCTCGAGTTCGGGTATGCGGTGATCAACAATCCGGATGTCGATGGTGATTCCATCCGGGTGTACTACTCCGATCTGGTTGAATGCACGCCGCTGGCACCGACTGTTGTGCGGATGAAGTACCGCGAGCAGTACTTTCTGGCGTTCGAGTTCACGTACGGGCTGGCGGCGTTCTCGCCGCCGAAGCACCTGTTCCAGAAGTGGATTCAGGAAGGTGGCCGCGAGCTGACACTGGAGCGGTTGAGTGCCGAGGAGGAGCGTCAGCAGAAGAAGGTGAGTGTGCACGGGGCGGAGTTTGCCCGGCTGTTCAATGACGAGTCGCGTTACAACGACGGGCCGATGGGAACCGGTCCGTATGAGGTGGTGCGGTGGAACCGGAGCGACAGCCTGTTGCTGAAGCGGCGGAATGACTACTGGGATTCGGAAGGCGGGGGTTACCTGGATGAGATTCTGGTGAAGTTCATCCCCGATTCGACGACGGCGTTGCAGGAGTTGCGGGCCGGGAATCTCGATTTTCTATGGATGATGACGGCGGAGCAGTACTTCGAGGATCTGAAGGGTCCGCCGGAATGGTTCAAGAAGCGGTATGTGAAAGCGGAATGGTTCTCGCCGGGATACAGCTATGTCGGCTGGAATATGCTGCAGGAGAAGTTTGCTGACCGGCGGGTGCGAATGGCGCTGGCCCTGCTGTTCAACACGGAGGAGTGGATCGAGAAGAAGCTCTACGGCGGGGCGGTGGGAGTTTCGGGCAGCCAGTACATCTTCGGGAAGGGATACGACGACTCGGTGATGCCGGTGGGCTACGATCCGGATGCTGCGCGGGAACTGCTGCAGAAGGCGGGGTGGATCGACTCGGACGGCGACGGCGTCCTTGATCGCAATGGAAAGCCGTTCCGCTTCACGCTGAGCGTCCCGTCGGGGAACGATTCGGTTCGCGACCAGATGGCGATGTTGCAGAAGGAGTTGAAGCAGGTCGGGATCCAGATGGACATCCGCGACATGGAGTGGGCGGCGTATCTGGAGAAGATCCACAACAAGGACTTTGACGTCTGCCGCATGTCGTGGGCGCAGTCGCTGGAGAGTGACCCGTTCCAGTTGTGGCACAGCAGTGGTGCCGGGGCGAGCAAGCGGAGCAGCAATCACGTGTCGTTTTCGAACCCGGAGGCTGACCGGCTGATCGAGATGCTGCGGGTGACTCTTGATGAAGAGAAGCGGAAGCTGATCCACGCGTCGTTCCACCGTCTGCTGGACCGGGAGCAGCCTTATATGTTCCTGTACACGCCCAAGGACTTTGGAGCGTACGACCGCCGCATCCGGGGTGTGAAGTGGTATCCGATCCGTCCGGGCTATGACCTGCGCGAGTGGTACCTGGCGAAGGAAGATCAGTAACCCGGCAGGTCCGTTCCCCTCGACTCGAACCGGTGTGGGGTGTTCGAGGGCTGGTGTCGCCAGTCGAGTTCAAGCTCCCGGAGTCTGATCTGTGCCGCAGTATTTGCTGTAGCGATTTCTGATCATGATC
>CAZUXX010000770.1:1750-1983 GCA_964624215.1 uncultured Planctomycetaceae bacterium | reverse complement strand
CCCGTTACGGGTCGAAGCTGGCGTCGAAGTTCATCAACTGCCTGATGTACGACGGCAAGAAGAGCGTGGCGATCAACGTCTTCTACGAAGCGCTCGACTCGCTCAAGAAGAAGTTTCCCGATACCGAGCCGATCCAGGTCTTCACCACCGCGGTGGAGAACGTCAAGCCGGCAATCGAAGTCCGGTCGAAGCGGGTCGGGGGGGCCACCTACCAGGTTCCCACGCCGGTGAAC
>CAZUXX010000770.1:0-1740 GCA_964624215.1 uncultured Planctomycetaceae bacterium | reverse complement strand
CCAAGCGGCAGCAGGCACTGGCGATTCGCTGGATCCTCGCGGCCTGCCGCGGACGCAAGGGGCGCCCGATCGCGCAGAGCCTGGCCGATGAACTCGCTGCCGCTTACAAGCGGGAAGGTACGGCCATGACCACTCGCGAAAACGTGCATCGGATGGCCGATGCCAACAAGGCATTCGCCCATTTCGCCTGGTAGGCCATTCGGATCGCCGACGGCCAACCCGGTTCACCAGAGCAATTCCAGACCAGGGCCACGTGCCACTCAAGCCCACGGGAGTCCCGTGGGCTTGCGCATTTTCGGACCGGCGTTGTTCTTTCGAGCGCCATCGACGCCCCGAATTTCCGATCCGCAACGTCATGAGCGACTCTGACGAACCTTCTGCTGATTCAGAGCGCACACCACATGCACATCGCGTCGCCCGTTCCGTACACATACGGCGACGCCCGGTCCGGCATCTCACGCGGACTCAGCGGCACACTGTGCGATTTCTGCAAAAGGCGGGGAGAAACCTTTCCCTCGCGCTGCCCCCGAACATAGTCTGCAGACTCCGTCCCGTCGCGGCCCATGGCCGCCGGCAATCGACAGCTCCCGCGATTGCCTCAACACGGGTTCCTGCCGGATGATCCGCACCTCACTCCTGAGAACAAACTGCAGTTAGACCTGTCATGGCCCGGCTCACCGAGAAGCTTCGCAACATCGGCATCGTCGCACACATCGATGCCGGCAAGACGACCAGCACCGAGCGGATCCTCTTCTACACCGGCGCCACCCACAAGATGGGGAACGTCGACGAAGGGACGACCGAAACCGACTTCGACCCGGAAGAAGCCCGCCGCGGAATCACCATCTATTCGGCAGCCGTCACCTGCCAGTGGATGGATCACACCATCAACGTGATCGACACTCCCGGCCACGTCGACTTCACCGCCGAAGTGCAACGCAGCCTGCGCGTGCTCGACGGAGCCGTTGTCGTCTTCAGCGCCGTCGAAGGAGTCGAAGCCCAGAGCGAAACCGTCTGGCGTCAGGCAGACCAGTTCCAGGTCCCCCGCATCTGCTTCATCAACACGATGGATCGCATCGGGGCCAACTTCGAACAGACAGTCTCCCAGATGCGCAAGCGGCTCCACGCCGAGCCGCTCCCGCTGTTCATCCCCATGAGTTCCGGGCATGAGTACGAAGGAATCATCGACCTGATCGAAGAGAAGGCGATCTATCCCGACCCCGAATCGCTCGGCAAGAGCGTGCGGGTCGAAGAAATCCCCGAGAAATATCGGGAGACCGCCGCCGAATGGCGCAGCCGCCTGATGGACTCGCTGTCCATGCTCGACGACGGCATCATGCATGCCTATCTCGAAGGGCAGACCATTGATCCGGAGATGCTGTACCCGGTGATCCGCAAGGCAACGCTCAGCCTGCAGATCCAGCCGACCTTCTGCGGTTCGTCACTCCACTACTCCGGTGTGCAGTCGGTCCTCAATGGCATCGTCAGATTCCTCCCCAGCCCCCTCGACATCCCGCCGGTCAAGGGAACTCATCCCAACCCCGGCAAGAAGGATACCCTCGAGCAGATCCGCAGGACCGATCCCGACGAACCATTCTCGGGGCTCATCTTCAAGATCGTCAGCGACAAGCATGCCGACTTCTGCTTCGTGCGGGTCTACTCCGGAGTCCTGAAGTCCGGCAGCCGGCTGCTCAACCCGCGCACAGGCAAGAAGGAGTTCGTCAGCCAGCTCTGGCACAT
>CAZUXX010000769.1:0-1989 GCA_964624215.1 uncultured Planctomycetaceae bacterium | reverse complement strand
TCACCCCGGGCAGATCGACGTCGGCCACGCACAGGTCTCCCCGCTGAAGCGGAACATCCCCGGTTCCAGCAACCGTTCGGAGCCGGACAGCGGCAAATTGACTTTCGCTCCCGTCGCGATCAGCATAGCCACGTCCGAAAGAGCCGTTGCACATGATGTCGTCGCAGGAACTGCAGCAGATCGAATTGCTCGCGCGGGTCGACGACCTTGTCAGTCGGGTAGAGACCTGGTGTGAGACGGCACCGAAATGGGTCCCGGCCGACCAGTGCCGCGCGATCCTGCGGCGGGTTTTGGCCCGCGTCGAAACCCTGCGCATCCGGCTCGAGACTCCTCTCGTCGTCGCCACCTTCGGAGGAACCGGCACCGGAAAAAGCTCACTCGTTAACGCGCTCGTCGGCGAAGAGGCGACTTCGTCCGGAAAAGAGCGTCCGACGACACGGCAGCCGATCCTGATTGCTCATCCGCGCACCGATGTCGAACTGCTCGGTCTGCCGCTCGACGACGTGCGGGTCGTGCGCCGCGACTCGGAACTGCTGCGGGATGTTGTGATCATCGACTGTCCCGATCCCGATACCAGTGAGGATGCGTCCGCCGAGAGCAATCTGGCGCGGCTCCGCGGACTGCTCCCCCACTGCGACGTTCTCCTCTACACCTCGACGCAGCAGAAGTACCGCTCGGCGCGAATCCTCGACGAACTTGAAGAGGCAGCCACCGGCTGCCGGCTGATCTTCGTCCAGACCCATGCCGACCGCGACTCCGACATCCGGGAAGACTGGGAACGCCAGCTGCGCGGGCGCTACGAGGTCCCTGACCTGTTCTTTGTCGATTCGGTGCGGGCACTCAAGGAGCAGCAGGCCGGACAACGCCCCGGGGGCGAATTCGGCCGACTGGTCGACCTGCTGTTGACCCAGCTCTCCGCCGGAGAACGGGTTCGCATCCGTCGGGCCAATGTGATCGATCTGCTGCAGCAGGCACTCCTCCGGTGCGGGGAGATTCTCGCCGCGGGCATGCCCCGGATCGAGGAACTGGAAGGGGCGCTCATCGAACAGCGGCACTCGCTCGCTCGAAAGATGACCGCCAACCTCCAGGAGGAACTGGGACGCGGCAGTCACCTCTGGGAGCGACGACTTCTCACGGCGATTACCGACTCGTGGGGCTTCAGTCCGTTCTCCTCCGCCCTGAGGGTCTACAACGGGCTCGGGGCCATGATCGCCTCGATGAGTTTCTATCGAGCCCGGAATACAGCACAGATGGCGGTCATCGGAGCCGTCCAGGGAACACGGTGGCTCAAGGGACGACAGGAAGAACGAACCGCCGAGGACACCCTCGATCGCGTCAGCCTTCTGGGACTCGATGATTCTCTGCTGCGCGAGTCGGAACTCGTAGTCGACGGCTACGTGCAGGCGGCCCGGTTCCACAAGGAGCAGCTTGCCGAACGCTCCCTTTCGGCACTCCGCGCCCAGGCGGTTCGCGTCGAAGGAGAATTCCTCGGCGACGCCCGCAGTCGCGTCAACGACATCATCCAGCGGCTGGCTGCTCAGAACTCCCGCTGGTATGTCCGGGGATGGTACGAACTGATGTTTCTCCTGTACCTCGGGTTCGTCCTCTACCGGGCCGGGTACAACTTCTTCTACGAATCCTTCGTGCTCGACCGCCCCCTGCTGACGACCGATTTCTACATCCCCGCTGCGGTCTTCTTCGTCCTCTGGACGGGGCTGCTGGTCATGCTTTTCGCGCGGCGGCTGCGCTCCGGACTGGGCCGCGAGATTGCACAGCTCTCTCGGGAACTCGTCGACCTGCGACTCTCCGACGGCCTGTTTCCGAGTCTCGAAAACGCGTGTCGTCATGCTCGCGATGCACGTGATGAGCTCGAAGCCCTCGCAGCCCAGGTGGCAGAACTGGGACGCGAATTCGCGGTCGCGCCAGGTCTTGGGAGCCGTCGTCCGGGACAGTCCGTTCGACCGGGAGTTCCGGAGACGACTCTGTGAC
>CAZUXX010000768.1:0-1999 GCA_964624215.1 uncultured Planctomycetaceae bacterium | reverse complement strand
GAGAAGGTGCTGGGAACGGCCGACTACCTGGCACCCGAGCAGGCGGTCGACAGCCACGATCTGGATGGCCGTGCTGACATCTACAGTCTGGGGTGCACGCTCTACTTCCTGCTGACGGGGCACCCGCCGTTCCCCCAGGGGACGCTTCCGCAGCGGCTGATGGCTCACCAGACGAAAGAGCCGACACCGGTCGAAGCCGAACGAAAGGACGTCCCCGAGTCGCTGCTGAAGATCCTGCGGAAAATGATGTCCAAGAAGGTCGAGGATCGTCACCAGTCGGCGGCCGAGGTGGCCAGGGAACTGACGACCTGGCTGCAGGAGAACGGAGGCGAGCAGTGGCAACAGATCCAGATGAACCTGCCCGATTCGGTTGTCGAAGCGGGGTTGGCACGCGGCCCGCGGGAGAGTGACGGACCGGAGGGGGGGGAGCCGGCTCCACCTGCCATCGCCGCGGAACCTCCTGCCGACGATCCGCTTGGTCATTTCCTCTCCGGGCTGGCAGAGCAGGACCGCGGGGACTCGGTGACTCCGGTCGCCGGGGTCAAGAAAGGATCGTCGATCAAGCGCGGCTCGTCGGTGAAACTGTCTGCCGTTCCCGAGGAGCCGGGTTCGACCGTCGACATCGTTCACCCCGAGCAGCGTGGCGCCGGTGGCACACCGGCGGCGCCTTCTCGAAACCGGTCCAGGCAACCTGCGGCCGAAGCGCAACCGGTGTCGATTGCGGTGTCCGACGGTCCCTCGGGTGTTCTCGAGGCCGAGCCGGTCGTCGAGGCCGAACCCATTGCCGAGGCACTTCCCTCCGGGGGAGGTCCTCCGCCGGGGTTGCGTTCGCGGACAAAGAAGCCGATTCCCAAAGGAGTCAAGATCGGTGCTGCCGGAGGGGCAATCGTGCTGGTCCTTCTGGTGGCCATGATGATCTGGATGGGGGGAGACGACACGCCGGAGCCGGCAGGTGGTGGGACCGGAACGGGGGAAACCGTTGCGCAGACGACGCAACAGTCGACCGGCACGGCGCGGTGGGAGCCAGCCAACCCCTCGAACGTGACGGTCGGAGCGTCGGGCGACTTTGCAACCATCACCGAAGCTCTCGAATGGATGAAGCAGCACATCCCGATCGAATTGACCGAGCCGCGGGTGATTCGCGTGGCCGGAGGGACCGTCTATCCCGAGCGGATTGAAGTGACGGACTGGCTGTTCGGGACGCTGCAGATCATTTCGGAAGGAGACGCGCCGGCTGTTCTTCGTCCGGAGGGAGCCGACCCTGTTTTGACGATCAGCAGCGAGCGGGTCGAGGTGACCGGGTTCCGCGTCGATGCAACGGGCAAGGCGGTGGCAGTCGCGATCCACGGATTTTTGTCACAGTCGAAGCTGGCGGATCTCGAACTCGTCGGGTTCACCCAGGCGGGAATTTCCGGCGAGCGTGTCAGCGGGATCAGCGGCAGGCGAGTCGAGATTCAGAACCTGATCTTCAAGCCGGGGGGCGCCTCGGCGGTGGGGATCCGCTTGCGGGAAGGGGACCTGAATCTGATCAACATCATCGGTTGTCGGATGCTGGGCCCGATGGCAGTGGCGATCCAGCTCTCCGGCAATCTGCACGATGTCCGTATCGAGCGGTGCCGCATTGCTGAAGTGAAGACCGCCCTGCAGCTGAGTGGTGAGAACTGGACGTGGGGGAATTTCGAGTTCAATAACAACACCGTACACCGGGCCGGCACACTGCTTGCGATTGAACGCGTTCCGGCGAGTGTGGGGCAGGTCACGATCCGGAAGAACCTGGTGACGGGTCTGGGAGGGGCAGCGGTGCAGCTGCCTGCGGGCGAGTCCGCGATTCTCAACTCGTTGGGTGAGGGGAACCGCATCGCCTTCAACGGAACCGACGGCGGTGCCGACGCGTCTCCACTGGGGCTGTTTGCCCGCCAGGGGAAGACGGGGCTGAGCGGGGTGAACTATGCCAGCCTGGAGCTCCAGTCGAACGACTTCCTCAAGCCGAGCGGAGGCG
>CAZUXX010000767.1:0-2002 GCA_964624215.1 uncultured Planctomycetaceae bacterium | reverse complement strand
GTCTGCAGCCGGGGACCGGGAGAAAGCGAATCAGAATCAACAGGAGCCGGCGCCGGGAGTTGACAGCGGACCGGGCCAGTCACGAGGGGGAGAGCAGCGGCCGGGACAGCAGCACCCGGGAGATGGTGGACCCGCCGATTCCCGCACGGGAGGGGGGGGCAGGGGGTCAGAGGGAACACTCTCAGCCGAGGCTCCCCATCGAGCAGAGGCTCGTATGAGGGGTCAAGTACACCCAACTTCCGGATGTCCGCCCCCATCACTCGGCCGTACCTTTCCGCCGTGTGTGGCACGCCCGAATCAGACGGGCGTGACTGGTCCTCGCGGTCGACTTCGACCGGCGCGACAAAGCGTCACTTGACATTGTTGCAGGTTCACGTGCTGTTTCAATGCGCAAGTTTGCACCGATGTGCCGATCGTCCGCGCTTTCTCTGGATTGGAAAGGGGAGCGGGCTCTGTGCTGCTGGCGGGTTGGAACTTGCCATCCCGATTCGTCGCCGGTAGCATTCGTCTCCGCAGCCCGAGTGGCGGAATTGGCAGACGCGCTAGATTCAGGTTCTAGTGGGAGTTAATCCCGTGGAGGTTCGAGTCCTCTCTCGGGCACTGGCTGCAGGCGGGACCGACGGTTTGACTCCGTTTGTCCCGCCGTTCTTGTGCGCGGGGCCCGGCTGACGAGTTCACCGGCTGCTGCGTTTGTTGAGGCGTGGCCGCCGCTGCTCTCTCTGTCCCGCAGCCGGTCTCACCGCTCTGGACTCCGTTCTGCGGCTTTTGCTAAAAGCCGGTCCGCTTGTGAATCAGCCGGAGATTGAGGCAGCAGGACGCTGTTTCCGCCGGTTTCTTTCGTTTCGGATTGCTGTTTTTCGACTGCCACAAGGGAGTGTGTCATGTCGCGTCGGACCCTGCTGTGTCGTTTGCCGGCCGCGATCGCGGTCCTTCTGGCAGGATTGGCCGGTTCCACCTGCGATGCGCGGGTTCATGCCGAGAAAGGCAGAACCTACAAGCTCACGAAGCAGCACGGCCCGTGGATGCTGATGGTGGCGAGCTTCAACTCGACGGCGCCGGACGGGGAGACACGGGAAGGCAAGACGCCCCAGCAGGCCGCCGACGAACTGGTCTACGAGTTGCGCAAGCAGGGACTGCCGGCGTACACCTATACGATCGAGGCCGACCAGCAGCGGGTGCCGACCCGCGACCGTCTTGGCCAGCCCAGTGTTCTGAAGACGATCCGCAAGGTGAAGTCGACCTGTGTTGTTGCGGGGAACTATCCCTCGTTCGAAGACAAACTTGCCCAGCAGTCGCTCGAATGGGTCAAGAAGTATGACCCGAAATGCCTCAAGGAAGGGGTCGAGTTTCGCCCGACTCCCGGCCGCCCGCTTCCGTTGAGTGCGGCATTCCTGACGATCAATCCGTTGCTGTCAGCCGAGGAAGTGGCCTCGCGGTCGGTCGATCCGCTGCTGAAGCGGCTGAACTCCGGGCTGGAACACTCCCTGTTCGAGAACGAAGGGGAGTACACGCTCGTGGTCGCCTACTTTGCCGGCAAGTCGTTCAGTCAGGTGCGTGAAAAGCGTGATGTCATGGAGTTTCTGACCGACAACGACCTCGATATCGCCGGGCAGCAGGCCAATGAACTGGTCATGGCGTTGCGTCAGGAACTCGACCCCCGCGGACGCTTCAACGATATCGAGGCGTGGGTCTGGCACGACCGCACCCACTCGGTCGTCACCGTCGGCTCGTTCAAGTCCGAGAATGACCCTGCCATCGCTCACTACCGCCGCCTGTTCGCGGCCACCGTCGACCCGCAGACCAACCAGATGCAGGTTCAGTATCTGACGCTGGCGGGGGCCCATCCGAAAACCTGGGCGTTCGTCCCGACTCCGCAGTTGATGCGAGTGCCGAAGGTCCGCTGATGCGTGAGGGTGCGTCGGGTTTGTCGGGCGACACGGCTGGATGCCGGTAAGGGCATCGGCGCCGCCGGCGCGCTGGCGCGACATTCAGCCTCATCGTG
>CAZUXX010000766.1:0-2007 GCA_964624215.1 uncultured Planctomycetaceae bacterium | reverse complement strand
ACCGCCGATCACCGACTCAGACCGCACTCACTGGGCCTTTGTGCCCGTCGAGTCGCCGGACCTCCCGCCGGTCGAGTACGCCGACTGGTGCCGCACGCCGATCGACCGCTTCGTCCTCGCTCGACTGGAGAAGAAGGGGCTGCAACCGGCGCCGCAGGCAAACCGCCGAACCCTGATCCGCCGGCTGAGTTTTGATCTCACCGGATTGCCTCCGACACCCCGGGAGATCCGGGACTTTGTCGACGACCCCGCGCCGGATGCGTACGAGAAGCTGGTGGATCGCTTGCTGGCAAGTCCCGGATACGGCGAACGCTGGGCACAGCACTGGCTCGACCTGGCACGCTTCTCCGAGACCGACGGATTCGAACACGACAAACTCCGCCCCGAGGCGTGGAGGTACCGTGACTGGGTGATCCGGGCCTTCAACGAGGATCTCCCTTACGATCGGTTCCTCACTCTGCAGATCGCGGCCGACGAGGTTTGTCCCGACGATGCCGCAGCTCAGGTGGCGACCGGGTTCCTGCTTGCAGGGCCCGACATGCCGGACATCAACCTGCAGAACGAGCGGCGGCACGACTTCTTCAACGGCATGACCGCCACCGTCGGCGAAATCGTCCTCGGCCTGCAGATGGGATGCTGCCAGTGCCACGACCACAAGGCCGACCCGATCTCTCAATATGACTTCTACCGGCTGCGCGCTTGTTTCGAGCCGATCGATGCATTCCGCCCGCATCACCTGACGCTCCCGGGCGACGACGGAACAGAAAAAGCCATCCCGGCACGCATTGCCCGCGTGTCGAGCAACTCGCCCACGCCGCGCCTCTGGCTGCGGGGAGACTTTCGTCGGCCCGGTCCGGAAGTCACGCCCGGCGTCCCCCGCGTCGCCATGTGGAATCCCGATTTCGATGTGGCGAGCGCCCGTTCCCGCGCAGCGCTGGCAGAATGGATGACTCACAATCGGAATCCGCTCACGCCGCGAGTGATGGTCAACCGGGTCTGGCAGAGTCACTTCGGTAAGGGAATCGTCGAAACGCCCAGCGACTTCGGATTGATGGGCTACTACCCCTCGCACCCCGAACTGCTCGACTGGCTCGCGGCAGAGTTCATGCGTCAGGACTGGAGACTCAAGCCGCTCCATCGGCTGATTGTCACGTCGGCCGTCTACCGCACCGCCAGTCGTTTGGAAGCGGATCCATCCGCTCCGGAGAGCGAACAGTGGCAACGGCTGCTGGAGGACGACCCGACGAATACGCTCTTCGGACGCATGCCACGCAGGCGACTCGATGGCGAATCGATTCGTGATGCCCTGCTGCACATGTCGGGGGACCTGAACCGCCTGGGAGGAGGCCCGGGGATCCGTCCCGACTTACCGCGCGAAGTCGTCGCCACACTTCTGAAAAATCAGTGGGACGTGACGCCCGATCGGGCCCGGCACAACTGTCGCAGCATCTACCTGTTCAATCGGCGCAACCTGCGGTTCCCCCTGTTCGAGGCGTTCGACCGGCCCGATCCCAACGTCAGCCGCCCGCTGCGGCCACAAACGACGATCGCCCCGCACCCGGCATCAGCCGTGGAATTCGCCAACCCACTTCACGGCGTAACGCAACAGCTCGGCGGAGGTCTTCACTCCCACTTTCCGCTTGATGCGGTCGCGGTAGGTCTCAACCGTCTTCGGGCTCAGGTGCAGCATCTGAGCGATCTTCTGAATGGTGACTCCCTGTCCGATCGCTTCGAACACCTCCAGCTCCCGGTCGGTGAGATCCTCGACCGGTGATTTGGACGCGCGGTCGGGCGAGCGGAGCATCCGGCTGAGCACCTGCTCCGAGACCCGCTCGCTGATGTACATTTTGCCGTTGGCAACCCGGTCGATGGCCTCGAGCAGTTGACTCGCCGCACGGCTCTTGTGCAGGTACCCGGTCGCCCCGGCCTGAATCGCCCGCTGCGCGTACAGATCCTCGTCGTGCATCGAACAGACCAGCACGCGGGGCGGCTCCGGCAACGCGCGGA
>CAZUXX010000765.1:0-2015 GCA_964624215.1 uncultured Planctomycetaceae bacterium | reverse complement strand
GGACGCTCGGCACTCGCATCGTCGTCGCAGTTGCTCTCTTCGACCGCCTCGATCCCCGCCCCGGTCTCGGCCGCCGGAGCCGCCTGCGGAATCCCCTCCGCATTCCCCCCGCCGATCGGCAACATGCCCCCCATCATCAGCATCTGGATCATCTCCGGCCCCATCGCCAGAACGTCCCGGTCCACCGTCACGACCACGCTCGCCACGTCCCTCGCATCAAAGCCAGCGTCCAACCGCATCTTCTCCATCACGTCGGCAAACGACTCGCCCTGCGGGTCCGTCTGCTCCAACCGCGAAATCACCTCCTCAACCAGCGGGTTCTTCAGCACCCGGGCAGGCTGCAGCACAAGCACCAAGCCGTCGTTGGCCTGCAGGTAGCTCAGGTCAATCGCCGGATTGGCGGACTCCACAACCGATTGGGGAACCGGCGGCAGATCCGACGCCCCTGCCGCCTGCATGCGATCCCGCGGCGGAGCATCCCCTGGCGTGGTCACTCCCCCCTCGCCCGACAGACCAGTCGCAGGCGTCCCGAGGTCGATCTCCGAGGACCCGGTCTCTCCTGATTCCTCCGTCACCGAGTCTGCTTGTGGTGCAGCAGCCGGAGGCTGCTCCTTCGTGCATCCGCTCCAGCTGATGACGAAGAGCAGTGCAATTACGCAGTAGCAGCGGATCATCTTTGATCTCCAGGTGGTAGGATCCCCATGTCCGGCATCCTACCGACGCCCAACAGACGATTGCAAACCGCAACAGCCCCCCGAAAACCGCGCAGCACCGATTCCCTGTGACCAGTCTTCCGTCGCTGGAAGCGGCCCCACCCGCAGCAGCCAGCGATCTCCCGGGAGCACTCTCCCTGCCGCCCATTGCTCACTCGCACCGGTTCGCCAGCGTCGGCAGAACACGCTAATGTTGACCGCCAACAACACCAGACGAATCTGCTAACGAGTGCCCGGCGGATGCTCACCCCCGCAGGCACCGACGGAGACCATCATCATGTCTGATTCCATCTCGATCGCCGTCAACGGCGCCGCCGGACGCATGGGACAGCGGGTCATCGCCCTCGCTGCACAGGAGGACACCTTCTCACTCAAGGCCGCTCTCGAAGCTCCCGACTCTCCGAAGCTCGGTGCCGATGCCGGCGAAGTGGCCGGAATCGGCCGCATCGGGGTCCCGATCACCTCTGAACTCGGTGACCGCGTCGACGTCGTGATCGACTTCTCGCTCCCCGCGGGACTGCTTCAGATCGCAGGAATTTGCCGTGAACGACGAATTCCGCTCGTCGCCGCCACAACTGGACTCTCGGAACAGCAGCGGGCCGACGTGCTTTCCGTCGCCCACGAAACCGCGCTCATCTTCGCTCCCAGCATGAGCCTCGCCGTCAACATCGCCATGAAGCTCGTCGCCGAGGCCGCAGCAGCACTCCGCACTCTCGAATCGGGCGTCGATGTCGAAATCGTCGAGCGGCATCACCGCTTCAAGGAAGATGCCCCCCGGTTCGGACAGATCGTCGCCGAAAAGATGGGTCAGACCGAGCACCGCCACGGCCGTCACGGACACACCGGTGCCCGACCCCAACACGAGATCGGCTACCACGCCCTGCGAACCGGCGACAACGTCGGCGAGCACCAGATCATCTTCGGGCTCCTCGGCGAGACCATGGAAATCTCCGTCCGCAGTCACACCCGCGACAGCTACGCCCACGGAGCACTCGCCGCCGCCAGATTCCTCGCAGCACAACCCGCCGGGCTTTACTCGATGGCCGACGTCCTCGGGCTCGAGAACCGGCCCGCGACCTGAGCGACTACACGCTCACCGCCACCGTGTTCAGAAGCTGTTCAATGATCTGCACGGCACGGCGGCGGTGTCCCTCGCGGATCATCCCCCCCACAACAATCCGGTGCGCCAGTACCGGCACGGCCAGACGCTTGATGTCGTCGGGAATCACATAGTCCCGCCCTTCCGCCAGTGCCAGAGCCTGGGAGGCCCGATAGTAGGTGATCGCACCGCGCGGGCTCACC
>CAZUXX010000764.1:0-2020 GCA_964624215.1 uncultured Planctomycetaceae bacterium | reverse complement strand
CTGGCGCAGTCGGACGAACTGCCGACGCAACGGTTTGCCTCGCGTGCGATCGACGAACTCTGACGGGAGGTACAGCGATCGCATCATGAACCGGCCGGTGATCGCCCGGTGATCCCACCACCAGAAGGTCAGACGGCGGAGGGTCGAGTCCACCATCATTTCGTGGATCGTGGAGTAGTACAGCTGAACCGAGTCCTTGCGGATCTGGGTGAACTTGTAGAGCATCCCGTCGGGGAACTCCGCCCACCGGCGAGCGGAGAAGTAGAGAGGCAGCTCGTCCCAGCAGATCACCGCCGGGCCTTGGATCCGGGCAAAGTCCTCAAACGACTCGATGATGCGTGACCCCTCGAGGTCAAACCCGAGGTTCGAGTAGACCGGGATCCCCGCCTTACGAGCCTTCCACGCCTTTTCGGCCAGAAAGTACGACTTGCCGCTTCCCGGCATCCCAACCGCGGCCGTCACTCCGGCGTACCGTTTGCCCACTCGCATCGTCTATCCTTTCCCTCGAGGGTCGCGACGGTGGCCCCTTCGGTAACCGTGGAGCAGTACAGCGATCTAACGCCTCGCTGGCCCACAGCGAACGGAGGGATGCCACCGGAGCGGCCCTTACTCGATCACCACGCCGGGATGATCCGCGTTATGACTTCGATCAGCACCCGGACGACTCGCACACTCAATCCCCCGAGGACGACGATCGCGGCCAGACCGAATGTCGTGATGTCAACCCAATCCGACATCAGCCCGAGGTAGGAGCCGAGCACCGTCCCCCAGGACACAGCGTCGCTCGGGATCGCTTGGAAATCGACACCAATCCAGGCCATGACCGTGTTGTCGAACAGTCCGAGTACGAACAGCCCCACAGAGGTGAACACCCCGACAATGGCCTCGGTAACCACCTAATCCTCCTCCTTGAAATGCGCTCCGACAGCCACCCGAATCCCGCCCATCAACGCGCCGGCCATAATCGAGGCCGACAGGATCGGTTTGACGATTCCCGCCGCCTCGACGAAATGAGGTTCGGCGCACGGGATAATCACCAAGTCCACCGTGAAATCCGGAGCCAGCGGAATCGATGCCACCAGCCCACACGACGCAGACCCCGCCGCCGCTCCGAAGGCTGTCAGGAAATCCCCCGGCATAGTGACCAAGGTGGTCACGGCCGTGAAGGTCGGGGATTCATGAAGCCTTTCTAACGACTCTGCCGCCAGCTGCTCGAGCGTGACCCCGGTAGGTACGAACGCCCACGCCAAAGCGCACATGATCGGCCGCAACACCCACTGTAAAGGGTTCAACAACCCCCAGCCCTGCGGCCAACAGGCGTTATTCATGTTCGGGATAGTCCCGGTCGACCATTCTTGGATCACCCGCTCATACCACCGCTTCGTCGGTTGGGCGGACACCGGAGGAACAGGGCCGCCGATCTGAACCGGATCACCGCCCGCCGTTGGGTCAGGATTCGGATCACCGCCAGGATTCAGCACCGGCACCGCCTGATCCTCCTCGGCTTCGTAGAAGTCTTTCAGGGGGACACATTGCGACGCGATCAGGTAGGTGCCACCCCAGCCACACCGATAGTGAGTGTCCCGGTTCGGCTGCGACCACCACCCCACGCAGTTGTCGTCGGGAACGCATTCCTCCCACTCCGTGCCGTTCCACTTCTCGACCCACATCGAGCACGGATTATCTGATGCCAGCCGGTACAAGCACTCCATGTCCACTTCCGGGGGAATCGTCGGTATCGCGATCGTTCCCACCTCCCGGCACTCCGACAACTCCGCTTCCGTGGGACAGATCGAGATCGTCGTCTCCACCGGAATCTCACCCGGAAGGCACGGAGAGGGCGCCGGTGCGACTTCCGGCTCAGTTGTGGGCGGCTCAGTTGTGGGCGTTTCGACGGCGGATGTCTCAGCGGGCGCCGGCGCCGCCGGCTCGGATTGCATTGCCGGCTCTGCAGCCGCATCCTGCTCAGCCGGCGGCTGCACTTCGGCAGCATCTTCCTGCAGTTCAGCAGCACCTTGCG
>CAZUXX010000763.1:0-2022 GCA_964624215.1 uncultured Planctomycetaceae bacterium | reverse complement strand
GAACGACCTGCTGATTGAGCGAGTGGCCCGACTGGCGGGCATGGACTTCTCCAATCAGATCACACCCCAGGAGGGCGAAATCACCGATGCAATCGAGTGCCTTGTGGCGGGAGCATTCGTTCGCGAAGCAGAAGGAGTTTTCGATTGGTCCCCGGTCACCGATGACGAGGACGTTCTCAGTCGTCGCCCGCAGTCCGTAGCCGGCCGACTGCATCTGCTGCACTTCAGTAGCGAGGACGAAGGTGCGGGCGCCGGCGAGCTCGCGGTCGAAGACCTTGTCGGTCACATTACATTCGAAGGATTGGCGTCCGATGGCGGGGTGTCGGTAGTCGAGTTCGTACGACAACCGGAACTGGCCGTGAGGACTGGGAGCGAGTGCAACGCAGGCCCCCTGGCGGGCATCGCCGTGTGTTTCTGCGCGAAAGATCCGGAACTCGCGGCGGAGAGACCCCTGTTCGACGATCTGTGCTGCTTTGATGGCGTCGACGAAGCCGCGTGAGGAACCGTCGAGAACCGGCGGTTCCGGTGCGTTGAGCTGGACGAGACAGTTGTCGACCTGCATGCCGGCAAGTGCCGCCAGCAGGTGTTCGGTCATTTCGACGACGGCGGGACCGTTCCGCAGCGCCGTGCGGCGCAACTGGGGGGCGAGGCAATGGATGGAGGCCGGGATGCGTGGCGCCCCCGGGAGATCGACCCGTTGGAAGACGACTCCGTGGTGTTCGGGCGCCGGCACTAACGTGAGCGAGACATTGTGGCCGTGAAACAGCCCGAAGCCTTCCACTGTGACTGAGTCAGCGAGAGTGCGTTGCAGGCGGGGCATGTGAGTGTTGCACCATACGCCAAAGTGGGAGTGAGCCTCAGATTTTGCGCGTGCAGACGGGTGAGCCCAGGCTCACCCGTGCACTGCAGATCGGGGACGAGGCCGCCAACGGGCGACCCTGCCCTTGCCAGCGAATCGACTAGCGAGTGGCACCCCCGGCGGGAGCGGTTGCTGCGGCGCCGGGATTCGACTGGGAGTACTGCTTGTTGAGGTGGTTGAGGATGGGCATCGTCAGGTCATCCTGGCCGCGGAAGTACACGACCTGGCGGGTCATCCGCTGAAGGATTTCCTGGGGCTGTTCGGCCTTGACGACGTCTTCACGGTCGAAGCGGAGGATGAGCGTGTAGTTCCAGTGCTTGGCGTACAGGTTGATGGCATCCTGCACTTCGAGATAGATCTGCTTGTAGACTTCGGCTTCCTTGCGAAGCTGATCCCGCTGGGTGATCTTCCCGTAAGCTTCGAGTTCGGTCGAGGCGAGGATGATCTTCTGCTCGATCGACTTGTACTCGGGGGAGTCCTTCTTCAGGGTTCCGTCGGTCAGCTGGGCGTTGAGCGCCTTGATCTCCTCGACCTTCTTCTGGGCCTTTTCGCGAGAGGCCTGGAGCTCCTGTCGCAAGGCGTCCTGCATCGCCTTGAATTTGGTGTAGTTGTTGAAGACGTAGGCCATGTCGATCAGGCCGACCTGGTGCGGGGCGCGCTGTGCGGCAGCGGCGTTTCCGGTCGTCGTTCCATCCCCCTTCGTGGGGACGGCGGTCAAAAGAACCGCCAGCAGGGCGGCGAGGGCAGAGACACTCAGAATGAACTTCTTCACGGCGTGTGCACTCCTTTGCTGAGCCGGGAGCCGACCGGAATTGAAGGGCTGCGGCCGGTCGAGCGGGCGCATCTTGCAGACGGGTCGGTCTGACAGGACTGGCCCGCCGTCCACGACAGGCCGGGCGAAATTTCTCAAAGCGGAATGAATCCGTCAAGATGTCCTCCGGATGGGGGGGAACGCTGCTGCCACTCTGGCTGAATTCGCCGGTATCCGGAGGATGTGACCGGCCGCAGAGCGGCCGGTGATGACAGCAACGGGGCGTGGCAGGCTCCGATCTCGGCTCAGGCGGTGGTGGAGACGGGATGAGTCGTCTCGTGAGGCCGGCTGCCCCACAGCGCTCGCCAGGCGGAGAGTGAAACTGTTCGTATATCGGAGAAGATCATGTTGA
>CAZUXX010000762.1:0-2031 GCA_964624215.1 uncultured Planctomycetaceae bacterium | reverse complement strand
AAACTGTCGCTTCATTTCCCGCCGCACACGCCCGTTCAGAGAAATCCGTGGACTCTCGCGACCCGCATACAGCCGGTGCCCCAGCCGGTCCCCCGCAATCAGTTCGAAGGGATCCCGGCAGAACGACACCTCCGCTGCGTCCGTCACAAACACGAACTCCGCGGCCAGCGACGCCACATAGTCCCGCAACTGGAAATGGCGGTCGAACGGTTGTCCCCACCCGCGACTGGCCATCGGCCGGCACACAATCCGCTCGGTGCGGATCGCGGCGACCTCCTCGGCCGTGAGATCGTCATAGAACAGCGTTGCACGCAACCCGAGGCGATGCACCGACTTCCACCACACCCGCAGTGCCGGCGGAATCTCGCGCCCCGACGACATCGACCATCGGGACCGCGGCAGCGAATACACCCCGATCACATGTCCGCGACTGGCACCAGTCTGCGCCGCAGGGACGTCATCCAGAAATCGCAGGTGCTGCGCAAGGGTCTGTTCATGACGTGTTCGACGCGACATCGATGCGATCAGGAACATTCCCGGCCCTCCCTGGATTGGCGGTGTATCGTCCACCACGGCGGTGCTCACACCGCGTCGTTGTCGCCTGGACACGTTGAACCCGTGCCGCCTGTCATCCCTGTGGATCACAAACAGCCGACCGGTGAGCGGCGAAATCGGCCGGTCTATACCCCTTCCCGGCAATCAGGGTCAAGACGAACCCCGACTCGACGGGCGCCCCGCGCCGCCCCGAACAGCACCACCGAACCGCTCCCCTGCGGACCGGGTCCGTGGTCGTTGTTCTTCACACTGCAGGCACCGCCGGATCTCCCTCCGCCCGTATCCGCGTCGGGCAATCCTGCGTATGATGAGCAACACCCGCCCCCGATCGCCCGAAATGCCGGAAACACTCCCTCAGCACCGATTTCACCCCCGGCAGTACGAGTCGAACCGGTTCGTCT
Organism: uncultured Planctomycetaceae bacterium; assembly: GCA_964624215.1. Lineage (GTDB taxonomy): Bacteria > Planctomycetota > Planctomycetia > Planctomycetales > Planctomycetaceae > CAZUXX01. The sequence continues at coordinate 1,075 of CAZUXX010000762.1, read as the reverse complement.
ACCCGGTCCTCTCGCGCCGCAGCCGAGGCATCTCCATCGGCGTCAACCTGAACCCCGACAAGGTCTGCAACTTCGACTGCATCTACTGTCAGGTCGATCGCCGCAGCGAGGCAGAGACCCGGTTCGTCGAAATCGACGAATTGCTCGAAGAACTCGAACTCGTCCTCGAACTGGTGACCAGCGGGCGGCTGTTCGAAGACCAGCGCTTCGCCAGCGTCCCCGACGAACTCCGGCGTCTCAACGACATCGCGTTCTCCGGCGATGGCGAACCGACGACCTATCGGAACTTCGACGAGATCCTCTCCCGGGTCGCCGCCGCAAAACGCAATTGCCGGTTGTCTCACGTAAAGCTCGTGCTGATCACCAACGCGTCCATGTTCCACCGGGAACCGGTCCGTCGGGCACTCGAAATCCTGGACGCGAATCAGGGAGAGATCTGGGCCAAGCTCGACGCCGGAACAGACGAGTACTTCAGACTGATCGACCGCACGAAGATCCCCTTCACCCGCATCCTCGACAACATCCTCGACGCGGCCCGCTCCAGACCGCTCGTCATCCAGAGCTTGTTCATGCAGGTCAACGGGGTCGGGCCCTCCACCGACGAGATTGACGCGTACATCAACCGGCTGCGGGAAATCACCCGGCGCGGCGGAGCAATTGATCGCGTTCAGATCTACACCGTCGCTCGCGCACCGGCTGAGAGCTTTGTCACTCCCCTCGCAGCCCCCCAGGTCGATGAACTCGCCGATCGGGTGGCTGCAGGCACTGGCCTGCCGGTCGAACGCTACTACGGGCCGGAATAATCGCCCGCATCCCACTGCCCCCGAGCTCCTCAGCCTTCCCAGCCGTGCTGGCCGATCAGCTTGACGAACCGTACTCCACCCTCGCTCGTCGTCCGGTAGCCGTGGCGGGTCCTCTCGACAACCCGCATCTCCTGCACGTCCGAACTGCCCACCGGAATGACCAGCCGCGCTCCGACCCGCAGTTGTTCCGGCAGCCGCCGCGGAACATCAGGGCTGCCAGCCGTGACAATGATCCCGTCAAACGGAGCTTCCTCTGCCCATCCCTGGGTTCC
>CAZUXX010000761.1:0-2033 GCA_964624215.1 uncultured Planctomycetaceae bacterium | reverse complement strand
GTCAAGCCGGCTACGGTGATGATCACGAAGGTGACGATCAAGGGAGCCAAGCAGGCGGTGCAGATGTTTGGTCCGGCCCAGTACGCCGTCGCCAAGGCGGTCGCGGACAGTGTCGAAGCGGGGGTGATTCCGCAGGATCAGTGCGACAAGCTGTGCATCGTGTGCGGTGTGTTCATTCACTGGGAGGCGGAGAGCGACCAGAAGATTTACGAGTACAACTACGAGGCGACCAAGCTCGCCATCGCCCGCGCGATGAAGGACGAGCCGAGTGCTGCCGAAATGCTCGAGAAGAAGGGCGAAGCGAAGCATCCCTTCGCGGGCGTCTGACTCGCGTGCGCTTGACAGGCGGACTTCAGGTGCGGTCGTGATCGGGAGTGGCTGGGCGAGCTTTGGCTGGCCCGATCCTGGGGCTGCGGGAGTTCCGCAGTGTTTTCGACGTCGCTCATTCGATTCCAGTCCAGGCCCTCCGGAAAGGTAATCCGCGAGGGCCTGTGTTGTTATCTGAGGATCTCCGATGAGACGCATCCTGCTCCAGCTGGATTCGGACGCACAGCCGAGCGTCTTTGACAGTGTTGTGGCCATCGACTCCGACGTGGACTTTCTGCTGCGGCATGGTGGCGTGACTCCCGAGACAGTCACCGGACTTGTCCATGGGGCGATGTTTACGCGTGGTCCGGAGGATCTGTGGCATACAGCGATCTTCATCGGAGGCAGCGATGTCGCAGCGGGTGACGCATTGCTGGAGGAGGTCAAGAAGGCCTTCTTTGGGCCGATGCGGGTTTCGGTGCTGGCGGATCCGAACGGGTCGAACACGACGGCCGCGGCAGCGGTGATTGCCGCCCGCAAGCACCTGACACTCTCCGGGACGACGGCGCTGGTGCTGGGAGGGACCGGGCCGGTGGGGCAGCGCGTGGGGCGGCTACTGGCGAAAGAGGGAGCGGCTGTGCGGCTGGCCTCCCGCTCGGAGGAGCGTGCCGGTGCTGCGGCGGAAGCGATCCGGGCGGCGGTTCCCGGGGCTGACATTCACGGCTGCGTGCAGAGTGATGCTCCGGAGGCGCTGGAGGGGGTCGAGCTGGTGATCAGCGCTGGGGCGGCCGGCGTCACCCTGCTCTCGCAGTCGTCGTGGCAGGGAGCTTCAGCACTGCGGGTCCTGATTGATCTGAATGCCGTCCCCCCTGCCGGGATCGAAGGGGTGGAAGTGACCGACAAGGCGAAGGAGCGTAACGGGGTGGTGTGTTACGGCGCCATCGGGGTCGGTGGAACGAAGATGAAGCTGCACCGCCGGGCGATCCGGAAGCTGTTCGAGTCGAACGACCAGATCCTGAATACGGATGAGGTCTACGCGCTTGCGGACGAGATCGGCGTGGATCGCTGACGGGGGGGCTATCCGCACAGGCGGGCGACTTCGCGAATCGCGTCGAGCGCCTCATCGAGATCAGGAACGGAGGCTCCGGGGACGCGGCCGTCGCGGTCGCACTGTCCCAGCAGCAGCAGGGTTTCGTAGTCTTCGTGTTCCTGCAGACGCTTGCGGGTACGTGCCCCCAGAGTCCCTTCGTAGAGCATCTGGCACTCGACCTGATGACCGATCAGCCAGTGCGTGCGATCGGTGATGGTTTCGCCCAGGGCTTCGAGACCGGCGGCGACATGGTCCAGAGGATCGATGGCCATTCCGACATCGTGCAAGAGGGCCGCGAGCAGGAATTCCTCGTCCCAGGGATCGGCGGTACGAGCGAGTTCGAAGACCTGCAGCGAGTGGTAGAGGGCGTCTCCCTCGGGGTGCTGTGAGCGATGCTGTTCGACCTGCTCCAGGGGAAGCATCAGCATGCGATAGACCCGGAAGCGGTCCAGCGGCTGGTCTGAATCGACTGGAGTGTGGAGGTCGACATCCGGATATCTGGCGGCGATCAGTTCTTCAAGCTGCTGCAGATCGGCCTGATCGGTATTCGGAGTGTGGGCCGATCCGGAGTCGACCGCTGCTGAGGGGAAGCAGGTCAGCTCGACGTCGAACTGGTCCTGCACGTGAATAAGAGTGA
>CAZUXX010000760.1:0-2037 GCA_964624215.1 uncultured Planctomycetaceae bacterium | reverse complement strand
CGTCCGGGCGTGACAGTAATAACCATAACTCTGATGTCACTACCCATGTTGTTGAGGGCGGTTTTTCGCGGGTGGTGGATGGTGTTTGACGGTGGGGGTAGTCTGTGTTCAAGAATGACGCTGGTGTAAGTACACGGTTGTAGTTGGCCGTTGTCATCACACCAGAGGTCAATCTCGGCATTGCGCTGGTAGTGCCGACTGCCGCGGAGGACACTCTGCGGACAATTGAAGCGGGAAGGTCGCCAATCGGCCCTTACGAAACAAGAAGGGCCGAACGGAGTGGTAGCTCCGCCGCGGCCCTTCCTGCCCAATCGGGTGGCTAGCCGAACGGTCTTAAGGCGCCGGACTGAAGATCCGGAGATCGGGGTTCGATTCCCCGGCCACCCTCTTGTGAGCCTCTACCCCGTGGGGTCGGGGCTCAAGCTTTCAGTTGTCACGTCGCGCGCTCAAGACAGGTCGAATTGGTGGTTGGTAGTCCCCAATGTCACGCCTGGCCACAGAGCGAACATCTGTTACATAGCCTAGCCGTCGCCCAGCGACGTGTTGGCAACCAATCAACTTTCTCGTTGACACGTGTCCGGACGCTGTCGGGACGCGGAAGTGTCTAGACGCTGTCCGGACGGGGCATCTCCGGACGGTTCCGATGGGATGGGAACGCCCTTTCCTGACAAGTGACGGCGGCTCCCAGGCGACGGAGGGACAACCCAGGAACCGCCGTCCCTACTCGGGCCGCCGGGAGGACGGAGCGAGGTTTCGGCGGCCCTTCCCGTTCGACCGTTGGTACCGCGGCGGTCCCAACGGCAGCGGGGCGGCCCCTCCCGGCCCCTGGCTGACGGGAGGGACCAAAGGTGAAGTGTCAGAATCCCATAGACCGACGCTGATCGCTGAACCGTTCGGCCCGCTGACGCTCACGTTCCGCGTCGTCGTGCGCTTCGTACCCGCCCGCGGCAATCGCCGCCTCGACATAGGCCCTACGGGCTCCCTCTCGGCTGACCGCCCCGGCGACGGTCGCCGAAACCGTCTTGGTGAGGTCTACTAGGTCTTTAGGCGGTCGAGCGGCGCTCACCGATCCCGGCTCGTCGGCGAGCGAGGCCGCGGCGAGGCCCTCGACGTTTTCTTCTACGACCTGGACGAAGGCGTCAGCTGCCGCCTGGATGTTGCGGAGCGCGGTCGAAGTTACCGGATACAGCGCCCTTCTCATCTCGCCTTGATGTTCAAGGATCAGGCCGAGAGCGCGGCGGCGCAGGGTCCGGAGACGCTTGCGCGCCGCCTCGACCACGACAGTCGCCGCTTCGACACGTTTCAGCGCGTCGGCGTGGGTCGGGACAAACTTGCCCTTCCCTGTCCGGGCAATCTCGGCGGCTCGCTTAGCGTCGGCCTTGGCCGCTCGGGTCGCCGCTTCCTCGGCCTCGCCGAGTTCGCCCCGGAACTTCGCCAGGGCTTTCTCAGCGGCTTCAACTTCGGCGAGCATGTCCTTAATCGGGCCGGGAAGGTGATCCCGGTGGGCCGCGAGGTTCCGGAGTTGGTGCTTGGCGACCCGTTCCCACATCTTCTCACTGTGGGCGCGTTCCCGGTTAGTCATCGGGATAGCGCGGAACGCTGTCTCGGTGTCAGTCTTTGTCGTAGTCATTGGGCGTTTTACCTCCTTCTTCTCGGCGCTCGGCTCTGTTGCCGTCGCCGTTGGTCATCATTCCGGCCGAAAGAAGCGGTGGGGGTCCAGGGTTCGCCGGTCCCCCCGAATGGCGGCGTTGAACCATTCGTTAGGGCTGCGAAGGGCGTCGAGGTGGACCCTTTGCTCACCGCGACGCCCTAGGTCGGCGTCGGGAGTGGGTAGGGGGTTGTCGTCGGCTGCTAGGTCGGCGGCGTGATGCTCAACCACCAACGCCGCGTAACGCTCGGCCGTAGCCCGGTCGAGGTCCCGGCCTTCGTTCAGCCCTAGCGCCGTGATCGCCCGCTCGACCGCGGCCGAGTCGGTGACTCCCCGCACCGTCAGGGCCTCCCGGAACATCTCCCGGGTGGGGCCGCGCTGGGCTTGAA
>CAZUXX010000759.1:0-2039 GCA_964624215.1 uncultured Planctomycetaceae bacterium | reverse complement strand
AGATCGCTCGAAGTTCGACGTCGCCGCGACCATTGCCGTCTCGCTCACTGCGGTCCTCCTCAAGCAACGGGACGCCGTCGGCGCCGCCGCCGTCAGTACAGACGTTCTCTGCGAGCAGCGACAAAGTTCACTCCCTTCGCAACTGCCCCGTATCAGCGAGATGCTCGAGGGAGTTCGTCCGCAGGGAGAGACCGATCTCGGGCGCGTCGTCTCGATGCTCTCCGACCGGTTCCCCCGCCGCGGACTGGTCGTCATCGTCTCCGACCTCCTCACGCCGCTCAACAATCTCTACGACGCGCTGGGAAAGCTCCAGCACTCCGGTCACGAGATCATGTTGCTGCACGTGCTGCACCGCGACGAACTCGAACTCCCCTTCAAGGACTCCGTGATCTTTCGCGACATGGAAGGGAGCGAAGAGCTGTTTGCCGAGCCGTGGGCGTTTCGGGACGCGTACCGCCGCGCCATGGAGGAGTTCTCGGCAGACGTCCGCCGACGCTGCCAGTTCTGCGGGATCGACTACCTGCGTCTCTTATCTGACGAGAACCTGGGGCTCTCGCTCAGCCACTTCCTCCACACCCGCCAGCTCACCGGCCCCTCCCGGCATCGTGGCAACATGGCGGCTCTCGAAAGACCGTCGCAGCCGCCCGCCGACAGCGAGCCGCATTCCGCCTGAAGCGGACCCACGCGACCACATCCGCCGCCGTGGCCCCAAACGGACCTATTGCAGCATGATCGTCTCATCCAGGTTGAGCAGGATGCGTGCAATGACCGTATGCGCAGCCAGCTCGACGGGATCAAGCGAGGCATCCACCGGCGACTCTCCCAGCGCCACCAGTGCTTGAGCCGACGCAGGATCGTCCCGGAATCGCGCACGGGCCGCCTTCAGCTCCTCCTCGAGGATCGTCAGCTCCTGCGGTCGCGGCGGACGGGCCAGCACAACAGTGAAGGCGAACGCCACACGCCGGGCATCCGTCTCACCACCCCCTGCCAGAGTTCGTGTCGCCAGTCCACGGGCAGCTTCCACAAACGTCACGTCGTTGAGCAGCAGCAGCGCCTGCAGCGGCGTATTCGTCCGCTTCTGGGAAACCTGACAGACATCACGATCGTTGGCATCCAGCAGCACCATCTGCGGTGGCTTGACCGCTCTCCGCCAGAGGGTGTACAGGCTGCGGCGGTACAGGTTCGCTCCCTTGTCACGTCGGTACACCGGTCGCCCCTTGATGATCTCCTGCCACAGCCCATCCGGTTGATACGGCTTCACCGGTGGACCGCCAGCCTTGTTGACCAGCAGCCCCGAAGCGGCCAGGGCCTGGTCACGAATCACTGCCGGCGGCAACCGGTAACGCGGACCACGCGCGAGCAGGGCATTCTCGGGATCCTCTTGCAGCAGTTCCGCACTCACCGACGATTGCTGACGGAAGGTGCTGCTCATCACCATCATTTTCAGCAGAGCCCGCACGTCCCAACCCGATTGCACGAAACGGGACGCCAGCCAGTCCAGCAGTTCCGGATGCGTCGGAGGCTTGCCCTGCATCCCGAAATCTTCCGGAGTCTCGACCAGTCCACGTCCGAAAACCAGTTGCCAGAACCGGTTGACTGCGACCCGACTCGTCAGCGGATGCTCGGGCGAGACCAGCCATTGCGCCAGGCCGAGTCGATTCTTCGGAAAATCCTCTGGCATCGGAGGCAGCCAGTCGGGCGTCCCCATCGTCACCGGATCACCCGGCTGGTCATACGCTCCCCGGTTGAGAATGAACGTCTCGCGAGGCCGCTCCATCTCTCCCATGACCATCACCTTCGCCCCGGTGCGTGCCAGCGCGTCGTAACGCTTCTGTACCGGAGCGAGTGACTTCCACGCCGCACGCCCCTCGTCATCGATCGCCCGGATGTAATGCGTCCGCACCGCCTCCTGCTGTTTCTTGTCCCACTTCTCCCGCGGGACATCCCGCACGCTCTCCGGCAGTTCGGCGATCGACTTCTCATCGAGAGAATCGAGCCATTTTGCGTACCGGGACTTCAACTCCTTCGAACCGACCACA
>CAZUXX010000758.1:0-2041 GCA_964624215.1 uncultured Planctomycetaceae bacterium | reverse complement strand
TTGCCGCAGCCGGATTTCACGAGGTGCTGTTGCACAAGGCCGACGGTTCCGGACTCGTGGCACGGCTGATTGGCGTCTCTGAACGGATTGAACGCGTCGCCTTCTCACCCGACGGAACCCGTCTGGCCGTTGCGGGAGGCAACCCGGGCCGGCTGGGAGAACTGCAGGTTTGGGGGCTCGACGGGGAGAGCGGCAATTGGGGATTGCAGTTATCGGTCCCTGTGACCTTCGACACGATTTACGGCGCGAGCTGGTCTGGTGATGGCAAGCTGATCGCCGTGGGCTGCAGTGATGCCACCGTCCGTGCCTTTGATTCGACAACCGGTGAGCAGGTGTTCTTCAACGGAGCTCACGAGGACTGGGCACTCGATACGGTCTTTTCTGCCGACGGGTCGCACCTGGTTTCTGTCGGTCGCGATATGACGACGAAGCTCTACGAGGTGGCTACCCAGCGGTTTGTCGACAACGTCACCTCCATCACTCCGGGGGCGCTCAAGGGAGGGATCGGTGCTGTCGCCCGACATCCGCAGCGGGATGAAGTTCTTGTGGGAGGTTCTGACGGGACGCCCCGCATCTACCGCATGCACCGGGTGACAAAGCGGGTCATCGGTGACGATGCGAATCTCATCCGCCGCTTTCCTGCGATGATCGGTCGCATCTACGGTGTCGCGTATTCACCTGATGGCAAGCGGATCGCGGCCGTCAGTTCGCTTGATGGTCAGGGACAACTGTCGATCTACAGCGTCGAGTTCGACCCGGCGATGCCTGACGACATCAAAGCGATTGTTCAGAAAACGACTCCCTCGCAGTCGGCCGAAGAGAAGAAGCGGCTGGAGGAATGGATCACCTCCGGGATTTCGCTGATCGCCAAGGTCGATCTGCCGGTCGCCCCGTACGCCGTGGACTGGTCTCCCGATGGCACACAGATCGTGACTTCCGGAGCGGATGGACTGTTGCGATTCTTCGACCCGCACACCGCGACGGAACAGAGGCAGTTTGCGGCCGTCGAAATCGATGCGGCTGCGGCTCAGTCGCGCGATGCAGTCGCGAGTCTGCTGGATCTTCCCGAAGACAGGGACGGAACCGTTGCGGAGGAGCCGCTTCCTGATGTGGGCGTTCCTGCGCTGCTGCTGATGCAGCCCCGCCGGCTGGACCTCAAGGGAAAAGGGGCGTATGGGCAGGTCCACATTGTGGCGTGGTACACCGAAGGGAACGGAGAGACGTTTGACGTCACACGTGCCGCCAATCTCGTGATCGAAGAGGGGCAGGATGTTGCCACGGTGACCGAGACGGGCCGCGTTATCGCAAAACAGGACGGGGAAGCGGTTCTCGCTGCCACGCTAGGGGATCAGACGGCACGAATTCGCGTGAACGTCACGGGGTTCGGTGAATCCCGTCCGGTGAGTTACATCAGGGACGTCAATCCGGTGCTGACCCGTCTGGGCTGCAATCAGGGAACCTGCCACGGTGCCAATGACGGGAAGAACGGCTTCAAGCTGTCGCTGCGGGGATATGACCCGCTGTTCGACGTGCGATCGTTCACGGATGATCTCAAGTCGCGGCGGACGAACATCGCGTCTCCCGATAACAGTCTGATGCTGTTGAAGGCGACCGGTGCGGTGCCGCATGTCGGCGGGCAACTCACCCGACCGGGGCACCCGTATTACGAAACCATACGCCAGTGGATCGCTGAAGGGGCCCGGCTGGATCTCGATGTTCCGCGGGTGGCAGCCATCGCGATTCAGCCGCAGAACCCGATTATCGAAAAGATCGGAGGACGCCAGCAGTTCGCGGTTTACGCCCGCTACACCGACGGCGAGATTCGCGATGTGACCCGCGAAGCGTTTCTGGAGAGCAGCAACACAGAGGTCGCCGTTGTCAATCGCGCGGCGATTGCGAGCTCCGTCCGTCGCGGGGAAGCGGCCATTATGGCCCGCTTTGAGGGACAGTACGCGGCGACCACGCTGACGGTGATGGGGGAACGCGACGGGTTCTGGCAGGAGTGGAAAGAACCGGAGTCCTGGAACCGGATTGATACATT
>CAZUXX010000757.1:0-2057 GCA_964624215.1 uncultured Planctomycetaceae bacterium | reverse complement strand
TCATCGTCGACGAGGCTCACTCGAGCCAGACCGGTGCCGCCGCGCAGAAGCTGCGGCGCGTCCTGACCACCGCCGAGGCCAGGAAACCGGTCGTCGCCGTAGACCTGGACGGCGAGACCGTTGAAGTCCAGGCCGATGTCGTTGAGCGTGTTGAAGTACGCGAACAGACTGTAGTAGTCCCGCTGGGTGATGGGGTCGTATTTGTGGTCGTGACACTGGGCACAGGCGAGTGTCAGCCCCAGGACAGCTTCGCCGAGCGTCTTGACCCGGTCGACGTTGTAGTTCGTCAGGTTTTCCTCGGGGATGGTGCCCCCTTCGTGGGTCACCATGTTGTTCCGCTGGAAGCCTGAGGCGATCAGCTGAGCGGGGGTCGCGTTCGGGAGCAGATCGCCGGCGAGTTGCTCGATGAGAAACTCGTCGTACGGCTTGTTCGTATTGAAGGCCTGGATGACCCAGTCCCGCCAGAGCCACATGTGGCGTCCGCCATCGATCGAGTATCCGTTCGTGTCGGCGTACCGGGCGGCGTCGAGCCAGTCGAGCGCCATCCGCTCGCCGAAATGGGGGCTCTTCAGCAGCCGGTCAACCAGTCGTTCGTAGGCATCCTCGCGGGTGTCGGCGAGAAACGCATCGAGTTCTTTTGCGGTCGGGGGCAGGCCGGTCAGATCGAGCGTGACACGGCGCAGGAGGGTGGCCCGGTCGGCCGGTTCGGCGGGTGACAGGCCGGCCTCGGCGAGCCGGGCCCGGACGAACCGATCGATTGGAGAGAGCTCTGGGTCGTCCTCACCCACAGCCGGGAGTTGCGGTCGGCGGGGAGAAACAAAGGACCAGTGGGCTGCGTACCCGGCCCCCTGTTCGATCCACTCGCGCAGGATTCTTTTCTCGTTGTCATTCAGGCCGCGGTGGGCCCCAGGCGGGGGCATCCGGATGTCCGGATCCTCACTGCTGATTCGCAGCCACACTTCGCTTTTGAGTGGTTGTCCCGGGCTGATCGCGAATCGTCCGTCTCGCAGGGCGAGGGCACTTTCGGGAACATCCAGACGCAGGTCCGCCTCGCGGGCAGCCTCATCAAATCCGTGACATGCGAAGCAGTGTTCGGAGAGGATCGGCCGGACGTCGCGATTGAAGTCGATCCGCTCGGCCTGTGCCGGGAGCACTATCAACAAAAGGCTCACCAGGGCACCAGCACCGATTCGGGTGAGACTTGGGGGGCTCAGCATCGTCGACGTTCCGGCCAGGGTTCACGAATCGCTGTGAACATCCTGATCCGCAGTGCTGCGGCTGACAAGCGCTCCGCGAGACTCGCGCAGTGCGTACGCGATGTCGAACCGGCTTGCGCGACGGGCTTTAGCGTGCCTGCTGGTCAGGGACGGAGAGAGTTCGCACCGGAGGAGGATTCGGTCGCCTCAGACGTCACTGATTTGCGGAGCTGCCTGTTCGGTTTGCGCCGAGGAGTCGACCAGCGCCACGCCATTCTCGTCGAGGATCGTCATTGCGACCTGTTCGACCGCCCCGGTGGGAGTCACCTTTCGAACGTGCAGTGCGAACGGTCCAAGCTGGACGACGCTGTCGACTTCAGCCCGGTCTGTCCCCAGCTTCTTGCGGATGGCTTCGTCGAGCGTGTCCTCGGACGGGGCATTCAGCGTGATGCCGTAGATGTCTTCGAGCTGGCCGATTGTCACGTTCGGGCGGAGGGGGAACTGCAGCATCGGGGGCAAGCCGTCGGGCACTTTCTCCTTGCTGGCGAAAATCCGGCTGACCATCGAGAGAATGCCCGGACGGAGAACGAGAATCACATGGTCGCCCGTCTCGATTGTCGTGTTGCCGTGCGGCGGGATGATCTGGGTTCCGCGGGCGATCAGTGCGATCACAGCCCCTTCGGGCAATGCCAGTTCCTTGACGCGTTTGCCGGCGGCGCGTGAGTCCTCGGAAATGGTGAAGTCGACGACGTCTCCTTCCACATCGCGGAGAGAACTGATTTCGAGCGTGACCGGAGGCTTGATGGGAGCCGGACGTTTCAGCCCGAGCCAGCGGGCAGCCAGTGGCAGGGTCCACCCCTG
>CAZUXX010000756.1:0-2058 GCA_964624215.1 uncultured Planctomycetaceae bacterium | reverse complement strand
CATGAGCGAGATCGACGACGCTGATGGAGTTGTCGAACTGATTGGCGACGTACAGGCGGTCACGACCGGGGTCGAACGCGACGTCGACGGGATGCTGTCCGACTTCGACGCGTGTCTGGTCGAACTGCTCACTCCCCCAGGCGACCTGTCCGGTGCCGGTGAGGAGGGTCACCAGACGGCCATCGGGCAGGCGTGTGATGCGGCCTGGATCGGCCGCGTGATCCTCGGGCATGCCGAGTGTCATGGCGCGGTTGCCGTCGATGAAGTCGGCCTGCGGGTCGAGCAGGCGATCGAGCCGGAACCCGCGGACACCGTGGAACAGCAGGATGCCCCAGGTGACATCGTCGAAGTCGGCGCGGGCCAGCGGGTTCAGGTGGGAATGGACAACATACAGCCAGCGCCCATCACTGCTGAGCTGGAGTCCCTGGATGTTGTGGCCATTGAACTCCCGAATGGCGGAGAGCGACCAGGCCGTGAGGTCGATCATGGCGATGCGGCCACGGAAGGCATCGGCGACGAGCAGGATGTTCCGGTCGGGAAGCAGCAGCAATTCTGATGCAGCGAAGGGAAGGGGGAGTGTTTGCCGGGTTCCGTCGACGAGTGAGATCCGCTCGACGCAGCGGTTCCAGAGTGAGGTGACGAACGCGGATTCTCCCGAGGGATCGAGGCAAAATCGTGATGCGTGTTCCGTGACGGGCAGTCGGGAGAGGATGTGTGGTTGTTCATCGAGTCGGGTGACGATCAGTTCGTTGAGACCGCGGTCGAGCAGCACGAGGCTCGAGTCGGGTCGCGACTCCATCTGGACCGGCTGCTTGCCGATGGGGAAGGTTTCCCCGACAGCGAGGGCTCCGGTGTCGATGCGGGTGAGTGTCCCGGAACCGGCATTGGCGACCCAGAGTCGATCGCTTGTCGAGTCGAACCAGACGGCAGCCGGGCGATGATCGACACCCGAAGTGGCGTTCTCTTCTGCCGCGTGTGCCAACGGAGTGGCCAGGAGAACGAGCAGGAGTGGCCACATACGGCGGGACATCAGCCGGCATGCGGAGGACGGGATGCGATGCCGTCGGACACGCTGCTGCGCAACGGAGAAAGCGAACCGACTGATGGGGCTCACGGCGATCATGAGATGACCATCCTGGGAGAAGTGATGGCGGCGTGCAGGCGCCGAATGGACTCTGCGGGTGAGGGAAACGCTGCCAGTGACGATGCACGTTGGTGGGGCGCGTTGCGGATCTTCTCAGGATACAGGTGGTGGCGATCGAACTCCAAACGGGTTCGTGGTGGAGCAGGGAGACGTCGCCCGTGACGTTGCACGGGGTGGGATGCGTCAGGCGGGAGTCGGGAGGTTCGCGGTCGCGTGTCCGAGGGGTTTGACGGTTGAGTCAGCCTGGCAGCAAGTCCCGGAGGAATGCCATTCCGCGGGCGATATCCTGTGCGGGGCTCTCGCCACCGGTGCGGCGGAGGGTGAGCCAGCCACGGTAGTCGGCTTCCCAGACGGTGGCAAGCAGTTCGTCCCAGGAGACGGAGCCTTCCCCGAGCCTGGTTTCGACGCCGGATCCGTCGGTGGTGCGTTGACCGTCGCGGCCCTGGATGTGCTCGATGAGTTCGTACAGGTGGCGGAAGGCCTCGGTCGGCGAGATGGCGGAGAAGACGCAGCCGGCCGGGTCGAAATCGAGTGCCAGTGGTCCGGTCTGGCGGATGCGGGTGATGACTTCGTGGAGGCGCTGGGTTTCGTTACCGATCGTTGAGAGGCAGAGTGTGGTTCCGACCCGGTTGCCGTGGCGGGCGAGTTCTTCGAGCACCTCGATGAGCCGGTTGTGGGCGGGCGTATCGGGTTCGGGGATGTAACCGAGCCGGGTGGTGAGAATCGGGCAGTTCAGCTGCCGTGCGAAGGACATTGCGTGCCGCAGGGCGGCAATGCGGGCTTCGAGTCGCTGTTCGTCAGCGAGGTCGCTGGTGACCGGGAAGGTGGTGGAGGCGACGGTGAGGCCGAGTTCGGTGACTTCGTGAAGGAGTTGTCGTCGCGGTCGCGGTCGTTCGCCCGGGGGATGAGGCGAG
>CAZUXX010000755.1:0-2064 GCA_964624215.1 uncultured Planctomycetaceae bacterium | reverse complement strand
CCCGCAAGGAGGCCGACCTCCTCCGCGGGCAACTGGCCGACGCCGGCAACCAACCCGTGCTCCCCGAGCACGCCGACGTCCTCCTCCGCGCCGAGAAGCTGGCCTTTCATCCCATGATGACCGGCTCCCTCGACTCCGACGATCGACCCGGCGACGAAACGCTCAACATCGTCCTCATCCCCCAGGATCGCAACGGGGAGACTGTCCGCCTCTTCGGAAACCTCGAACTCGAAGCCCTCGACCTCAGCCGCCCCGAAGGCGAGCGGACCCTCGCCCGCTGGTCCTTCACACCCGGGCAGACCCGCGAGCTCTGGCACAACGGGTTCCTCACCTCCGGCTTCCAGTTGAGCCTCCCCCTCACCGATCCGCCCGAGACAGGCCAGCTCCTCCTCAACGCCACCCTCGTCTCGGCTGACGGACGTCGACTCAACGCGACACACTCCATGGCCGTCGACCCCGGCGTGAGACTCGCCGAGGCAACCCGGTCGACCGCGCTGCCAACCGAGCCACGACCCGACAAGGAGCCTCCCGCCGCCAGCGAACCGCCCGGGATGACCTTCCTCCCGGAACTGCAACGCGATCGATCCCCCGTCGTCCCCGAACCGATTGATGTCCCGCCTCGGGCGCAGCCCCTCTCCGAATCCACACCCGCTGGCGAACCCGCCCCCATGCCGTCGATCGTCCCGGACCGCATGGAGTTCCGCTCGATGACCGGATCCGAATTCGAAGCGGCACTCGACGGTCCTGCGACCTCATTCGAACGCCCACCCCTGCCTCCGGTGCATCCGGCTCCCCGCCGCCTTCGACCCGCCCCGCCAACGTCTCCCGAGCTCACCGGACCAGACGCACAGAGAGAGACCATCGCGCCACCGATCCAGCCGGCCTCCGACGGTCCCCCACCGTTCCCGGACGCCGGCGAACCACTCTCGGCTCCTCCCCCGTTCCCGAATGACGGGCCCCTGCAGACGTCCGATCGCTGGACGGCAGACGAACTCCCAGTCATCCGCTGAGCAACCGCCCCCCGGCCGAACCCCGCTCTTCCCCTCTGGTTCCCTGTCATCTCGACCGGGACCGTCACAGCCGCTCGTCGATTCTCACCTCGGGTACGATTCCGGCAAACCCTCCCGTTGTCGCAAGACACTGGTATTCTTTGGGTCCCGACCCGACGGGATTTCCACAAATCCACCTCGATTCGTCCCTGTGAGGATCTTGAGCGGTGACCACGGAGGCTTTTCAGCAGGCAGCAGTCCACGAAGCACGTGCCCTGGCCCGGTTGCTGCCGCGACTCGAACAGCGTTTCACCGGCGAAGTCGAACGCGCCGAGTGGGACGCCTATGTTCAGCGTCTGCGCGAACACTTTCCCCGCCTCTTCCGCCGACTCTACGCGCTCTACGGTCGCCACTACGACTTCTTCTATCACCTCGAGAACGTCCTCATCGCCGCCACACGCATGTGGGTCGAGCGATCGTCAGAACTCAAGGCGCTCGATGCGCTCCGTGAGGCAAACCCCCGCTGGTACCAGTCCAACCGCATGGTTGGAGCAACCTGCTACGTCGACCTCTTCGCCGGCGACCTCACCGGACTGACCGAGAAGATCCCCTACCTCACCGAACTCGGCATCACCTATCTCCATCTGATGCCGCTGTTCAAGTCCCCCGAAGGAGACAACGACGGAGGCTACGCCGTCAGCGATTACCGGCAGGTCGACCCCCGCCTGGGAACCATGCAGCAGCTGGCCCAGCTCGCCACCGAACTCCGCAACCACGGTATCTCGCTCGTCCTCGACTTCGTCTTCAACCACACCTCCGACGAACACGACTGGGCCCAGCGGGCCCTCACCGGCGACGACGAGTACCAGGAGTACTACCGGATGTTCCCGGACAGAACCCTCCCGGACGCCTACGAGCGCACCATGACGGAGGTCTTCCCCGACGAACACCCCGGCGCCTTCACCTACCGCCCCCGCATCGGCAAGTGGGTCTGGACCACCTTCCACAACTACCAGTGGGACCTCAACTACGAAAACCCCGCCGTCTTCACGAGCATGCTCGAGGAGATGCTCTT
>CAZUXX010000754.1:0-2068 GCA_964624215.1 uncultured Planctomycetaceae bacterium | reverse complement strand
TGTGGGCCGACTCGCCCCTGGGGAGTTGCGTCCCAGCGATGCTGGTTGACGGCGTCGACGATCTGTTCGGCGACCTCCAGTGCGGCCAGTCCGGCCCGGCCATCGACGAGCGGTTCGCCCTTGGTGCGGACGACGTCGACGAAGCTTTGCAGTTCATCCTCGAGCGCGTTTCTCCGTTCCACTTCTGGCTGGAGCGGCGAGAGAAACCGGGTGAAGAGTTCGGACTTCAACTCGGGAACTGACGACGGATCGGCGTTGGCGAGTGCCCAGGGGAGTTGGCCATCAAGCAGTGCCGGACCGGGTGTGATGCCGCTGACCGTCTGCTGTTGCAGGTCTGCCGTCCAGCATCCGGTTTCGGACCAGGTCTGGAACGTCCGCCGGACCTCCGGGTTGACGCGGCTGGCGGTGAGGTCGGCAAGGCAGCCGTTGTCGAGTGTCAGACGGGCCTGCACGATATCTGCGTGTCCCCCGAACACGCAGACACCGAAGGCTTCCACACGATTGATCCGGGCCTGAGTGAGATTCAGGAGCAGGTCGATGTCGTGGATCATCAGGTCGTGGACGACACTGACGTCGATGGAGCGGAAGCTGTAAGGGCTGAGCCGCTCGGCACGAATGTATCTGGGGGGAGCGATTCTGCGGCCCAGTTCCCGGAAGGCAGGGTTGAACCGTTCTACGTGGCCGACCTGAAGGGGCAGCTTTTGCTCATCGGCGAGCTGACAGAGCTGTTGTGCCTGTTCGAGAGTGGTTGTGATGGGCTTCTCGACGAAGACGGGGATTCCGTGACGCAGGAAATCACCGGCGATGCCGAAGTGATGCGTGGTCGGGACGACAATCGAGACCGCGTCGATGTCGTGGCCGGTCAGCAGTTCGCGGTAGTCGCGGACCCAGTTGATGCCATACTCCCGGGCCACATGCTGGCCGACGGCTTCGTTCGGCTCGGCGATCGCCGTGAGCTTGACCCCTGGCAATCCCTTGAGCAGCCGGACGTGATGCCGTCCGAGGGCCCCCACACCGACGACGGCGACCGAGAGCACTTCCGCAGGAGTCACATCAGACATCACAGATCCTCGATGCACGGCCGGTGCCGTCACGCCGCAGCTGGCGTCCGGAGGAAGTCGGCCGGTTGATAGCGTTGCGTCCGGAGAACCTCGCGGGCGCGTCCCATTCGCCCGTTTCGCTGATTTTCCAGAAAACTGAAGAGTTCGAGAAGCTCGATCGGGATGGAGGGTTGCAGGTTGCTGCACAGTTCCCTGCGGACTTCGGCGGTGGGACGGGACTCCCGATAGAGCATCCGGTACGCCTTCTTGATGAGCGCGATGACGTCGCTGGAGATCGCGGCTCTCTGCATGCCGACGAGATTGATCGTCCGGACGGTGTGGTCGTCGGACCCGGCGGAGAGCATGAAGGGGGGAATGTCGCGGACGACGCGCGAGCAGCCGGCCACAAATGCCAGCCGGCCGATTGTTGCGAAGTGATGGACGGCGGAGTTTCCCGAGATGACGGCGCGGTCCTGGACGTGGACGTGTCCTCCGAGCAGCACGCCGTTGACCAGAATGGTGTCGTTGTCGATGCGGCAGTTATGGGCCACATGCGTGTTCGACATCAGCAGATTGCGGTTGCCGATGCGGGTGATTCCGTCTTCCTTCTCGGCTCCGCGATTGACGGTGACGCCTTCGCGGAACTGGTTGTCGTCGCCGATGATCACGCCGGTGGCACTGTCGCTGTAGGATTTGTCCTGCGGCTCTGCACCGATGACCGCTCCGGGCCAGAACCGGTTGCGTTCACCGATGCGGACGCGTCCGGTGATGGAGACGTGGCTGTCGAGCCGGCATCCATCTCCGAGAATGACATCCGGGCCAATCAGGCAAAACGGGCCAATGGTGACCCCCTGACCGATGCGTGCACGCGCGTCAACCTGGGAGAGCGGGGAGATTGTGGAGCTCATGGACGGCGCCTGCAGGCGGGAGGAGTTTGTCCGGGGTATAGAAACGAGTTCTCAGGCGACAGTTCGCACAGACTGTAATTCCCTCATCAGCCGGTCGAGTCTGAGAACGACCTGCTGAGT
>CAZUXX010000753.1:0-2070 GCA_964624215.1 uncultured Planctomycetaceae bacterium | reverse complement strand
AGTCCCGTAGTGACAACCAGGTTTACGCAAAAACGCCGAGAGGGATTCCTCTCGGCGTTTTCGTTGACCCACCGGTCGCGGGGATTCGCGACGGTTTGGAAAGGCTCCCCCGCAAGGACTCGAACCTTGAACCTAGCGGTTAACAGCCGCTCGCTCTACCGATTGAGCTACAGGGGATCGTGTTGGGAGCAGGATTCTAGCCAATTCTCTGGCCGACTCAACTGCAACCGGCCTCGAAAAAATCTTCCGATCTCCCCGAATTCCCGAACTTTTCCCCCGGCGAAACCTGTCGTATTGGCAGTCTACCGTTCTCTGAACAAACGTCAACATGGCACGGCCGGGCCACAGGATGCATCCTGGCTGTCTTCCCTGCCCCGTGGCTCTGCCACGACGCCTCCCGAATCTGCACGGGCAACAAGCCCGAACCATGGGAGGCGACGCCCTTCTGCGTCTGCTTACTCCCCGTCGGACATCAGGTCGCGGATCCAGATGTTCCGGAACTTCACCGGGTTTCCGTGGTACTGCAGGCGCAGCGGTCCTCGCGGGCCGTGCTTCTTGTACTCCGGGGCCTGGTGCCAGGCCGTGCTTCCCAGCAGTTCGAAGTGATTCTGCACCAGAACGCCATTGTGCAGAACGGTCACCGCCGCGGGCGAAGTCAGATTCCCGTCGTCGTCGAACCGGGGAGCCCGAAAGATGATGTCGTACGTCTGCCACTCGCCCGGCTTGCGGGAGGCATTCACCAGCGGCGGATGCTGCTTGTAAATCGCGGCACACTGGCCGTCGAAGTAGGTTTCGTTGTCCCAGGAGTCGAGAATCTGCACTTCGTACTCCCCCATCAGGTACACGCCGCTGTTGCCGCGGCCTTGCCCCTGCCCCTTGATCTCGGCAGGCGTCGCGAATTCAAGGTGCAGCTGGCAATCGCCGAACGTCCGTTTTGAGGAAACGGTGCTTCCGACAGTGGCAACCCCCTCTTCGAATGTCCAGTTCTTCACCCCCTCCCATTCGTCCAGCCCCGCGTCACCCAGCAGGACGATCGCATCCGACGGTGGAGCGGTCCCCTCGCCCGGCTGCACCTTCGGAGGCTCCGGCCATTCGATCCCGCTCTTCCATTCCTGTGCGGCAAATGCTGCCAGCGACAGCAGCACAGCAACAATTCCGCACGTTTTCGGGAGGAGCATCCGGTTCAGAAAGCGCTTTGAATTCATGGGAGACTCTCGAATCCTCAGAGGACATCAATCGCATCAAGTGGTGAGGCCACCCGATTGATTCGCGACGCGATCTGCGATCCCGCAGCAGCTCGCACGACGACTGTTGTAAACGATGTGCCTGAGGATGCGAACCGGTCCCGCTCTCTGGTCGAACGCGACGGGATCATCCAAGCTCACTGGCCGCACATCGTCCGCATGGACGTACCGGCAGGGCAGCATCCGCCAGGCATTCGCCGAATCGCAACCAGTGCTCCGGCAGAAGACAATGGGCGGCACAGTCCGTGCGTGGCCGGCATTCAATCCTGAAGGCACATTACACGAGCAGCTCGTGGCGAACTTCGCCCGCCACGTCGGTCAGTCGGAAGTCGCGGCCCTGGAAGCGGAACTGCAGCCGCTTGTGATCGATCCCCAGCTGATGGAGCATGGTGGCATGCAGATCGTGGACCGTCATGACGTCCTCGACGGCGTTGTACCCGAGATCATCGGTCGCCCCGTGACTGATTCCCTCACGGACACCGCCACCACACAGGAACATCGAAAACCCCTTGATATGGTGGTCGCGGCCCGTTCCCTGAGCCATCGGAGTTCGCCCGAACTCTCCGGTAAACACGACCAGCGTGTCCTTGAGCAGATCGCGCTGCTTCAAGTCGGTGATCAGCGCCGCCGTCGCCTGGTCAACCAGTTTCGCGGTTGTCGCGATGCCCCCCTTGACGTTCCCGTGATGATCCCAGCCCCGGTGGTAGAGCTGAATGAATCGCACGCCCCGTTCGGCCAGGCGCCGGGCCAACAGACAGTTGGATGCGAACGACCCGTCTCCCCCTTCCGTGCCGTACATTTCCAGAATGTGTTTTGGCTCGCTGGA
>CAZUXX010000752.1:0-2070 GCA_964624215.1 uncultured Planctomycetaceae bacterium | reverse complement strand
GGAGGTCCCGGTTTCGAAGGCCGCACTTCGCACCGGCTGGCGGGTTGCCGTTTCGACTCCGGAGACCGGCTGGATGCCCTCGGTCGGCGAGGTGTAGGGATTCTCGTTGCCGCGGATTGTCTCTCCGGTGACGTGATTGATGATGGTGGTGCTGGTGCGGATGTCCTCGAATTTTTTGGCGACGAGTTCCTGGGTTTTTTCTTCGACCAGTCGGGCGTGCAGTTCGTCCCAGACTTCACGGATGTCGGTGACGACAGGCTTGGTGTGTCCTTCACACTTGAGGATCACATGGCGTCCTTCGGCGATTTCGATCAGGGGCGAGATTTCACCGACCTTCAGGCTGAAGGCGACTTCCTCGATTTTCTCGCTGCCACCGTAACGACGAATGGGCGGGACGGCGCCTCCCAACGGCTTGGTGTTGGGATCGGCGGAGTATTCCTGAGCGAAGCGGTGGAAGTTGTCGGGATCGGCCTTGACGGTTTCCCAGATCCTTGCGGCCTGCCGCTGGTTGCCTTCGAGGAGAATCATCCGCGCTTCGACGCGGGGTCCGTAATCGCGGACGAATGCGCGCTGCATGTCCTGGTTGGTGACCTGGACGTTCTTCCCGGCGAGCTTCTTGAGTGCGAGCATGGGGAAGATGACGTCGCGCTGGTACTGGGCGGGGGTAATATTCCGCTCGTTTTGCAGCAACGCATACCAGTTGGCGACGTCGATGTTGAACTTTTTGGCGACGGAGATGATTTCCTGTTCGATCTCCTGCTGTGTGATCTGGATCCGGGCGTTCTGACAGGCCTGCTCGATCATCTTGCGGTTGATGATATTGTCGAGCACATCCTTGCCGTGGCGTTCGAAGCACTCACGGGCCACTTCTTCGTAGCTGATTGGATGGTTATTGACCCGTGCGAGGATCTCCGAGGTGCCGGCCTCGGCATTGACGGTGGCTGTGCCGACCGCATCGCGAGTCTGAGCCACGCCGGGTTCGGCGCGATAGAACTGGAAAGCGGCGCCGGCGATCGCGACGGCCACGAGCGTCCCGCTCACCACGGGGATCAGCTTTTTCCGCGGCTGCGCCACACTGGACGAGTGAGTCCTTTCACTCATGAGAGTCTCCGTGTTGTACAGAAGAGTTGACCGACCGCGCTTGCCCACAGGCTTCCGGAGTTCGGGCGTTGGCCTGTCGCACTCAGCAGAAACGCTGACCTTCCCTGGACGCGGCCCGAGCGGCAACTCCGGCCGGAGCCACCACGAAACGAGGCGGACTTCTAAGTCGCCCGGGATTTCAAGTCAAGATCGATCTGTCCGGCGGCGCACGATGGGGTGCGTTCGCCGTTACGAACAGGCCTGGTGAGTTTCCCAGATTTGGCTGTGCCGCCCGGCAGATGCCGGGTGTCGGGGGGAGCGGTAACATCCGTCGCGAGGTGACCGGAGGGTGTCGATCGGTGTTTTCGGGTGTTGGCGTTGTCGAACGTGACCGGTCCCGGAGTGAGGTTTTCGCACGGCTTGACGGTCTTTGAATCCGCCAGTCTGATGAGCGCTGGCGGCCCCCCTAGCAGTACGCGTCCTGAAAGCGATTCGCGATGAAACTGGCGATTCTGTCCTGCAGCCCGAAATGCTACAGCACGCGGCGGCTGCGAGAGGCGGCGGAGCAGCGGGGGCACGAGGTCAGGATCCTCGACACGCTCCGGTTCGCGATCGATCTGAGACCTGCGACACCTGATCTGTACTATCGGGCCAGGCCGCTTTCGCACTACGACGCGGTGCTGCCGCGTATCGGGGCGTCGATCACGTACTTCGGGATGGCGGTCGTTCGCCAGTTCGAGCAGATGGATGTGTTCTGTGCGAACTCGTCCAACGGGATTGCAAATTCCCGTGACAAGCTCCGCTCGCTGCAAATTCTCAGCCGGCATCAACTGGGGATTCCCGAGACGACGTTTGTGCGGGATCGCACGGACGTGTTGCCGGCGATTCGCCGAGTCGGCGGGGCTCCTGTCATTATCAAATTGCTCGAAGGGACGCAGGGGGTGGGAGTGATTCTCGCCGAGAGAGAAGAAGTGGCCGAGGCGATCATCG
>CAZUXX010000751.1:0-2073 GCA_964624215.1 uncultured Planctomycetaceae bacterium | reverse complement strand
CCCGCGTTGACATCAGTGATCGGCAGCTCGCCCTGATGGATCGCCAGCGAAAACTTCCCCTGAACTTCCGTTGCGTCGGCCAGCATCGGAGACAGGTACCGCAGCCACCCGCGACACAGTTCAGGGGTCAGCTCGATCTGTTCCAGATACGACCACGTATGAAACTTTGCGGCAAGACCCGGTCCTCCCCACTCGACCAGCGGGAAGGCGGCAATTCGACCAGCCCCGACAGGCATCTCCACCGGTCGCACCAGCAGGGCCTCGGAGTTCAGCGAAACCGAGAGTCTCCCGCTGTCCGACGACAGACCCCAGGCCGTCAGCTTCTCGTACGTCAGGTTGACGGCGAGTTCAGACCCCCGGTGTTCGCCCTGGTTCTTTGCCTTGAGCCGTCCATCTCGCAGTGCACCCGTAATGCGAAATTCGTTGGCCCGGACCGACTGGACCCCGACGCTCTCGCCCAGAGAGGCGCTCAGCAATCGCACCAGAGATGTCACATCGGCGGACGTCCGCCCGCCGATGTCCACTACCAGGCGTCCGTCAAGTTCGTGCACCGAGCCTTCCAGCGACGTGACCACGTCCTTCGTCTGCAGTGTCGACTCTGTCAACCGCACACGATTCTCGCCGGGAGCGTAGCTCCCCCGCAGCGTGGCCTGCACATCGCTGACGGAGAGCGAACGCGCCGGCTCACCAGGACGTTGCGCTGCCGCTTCAAGGGACGTCAGCTCGACAAGAGCTTCTGCCGACGCTCCGTCCTCGGCCAGTTCCTCCCACGACGCACGGACTGCCGCAGTCACTTCCCCGGCAAAAGCAGCGTCGCCGATCACCTGAGAAACCCACGGCCGAACAAAATCGATCGGCACGCGATCCAAGCGCAGGTCGACAGTCCCCGGCCCCGACGTCGCTGCCGCCGTCCGGGGCGGCTTCCATTCCAGCCGGGCCGCGACTGTTCCTCCTGCGGCAGGGGCCGTCACTCTCCCTGCGGCCGCAATCGATCCGGAGGAGGCACTCTGGTACGTCGAGCCATCGACGCTCAACAGCGTCGGCCGCCCATTCTTCTTCGTGATCGCCAGATCGACATCGTCCAGCCGCATCAGGACATCGCCCCGGTCGTCCTGGAAGACAACCGACCCCTCCGTGCATCGAACTTCAAACGGAGTCGACGACCCTTCCCGGGGCGTCTGCTCCAGATAGCGGCGCACCAGGTCCCCGAGATTGCTCCCGTCGGGCCGAACGTGGATCTGCAGCTGCGGCTGTTGAACGTGAATGGTCCCCGGACGCGACGGATTCGTCAGCAACTCCCACAGCGTCCGCTCACACTCCAGTTTCTCCACCGCCAGCAGCGGCTTCCCCTCCAGATCCGGAATCACCAGCCCGCGTGCCCGGACTGGGCGGAACCAACCCAGCGACAGTTCCCCAACCTGAATCCCTGCCGGCAGCCGCGGGTCGATCATCCGCGGCAGATGGTGCCGCAAATTCGAATGCGACACCGCCGCCGGCAACACGACAACGAGGGCAACCAGGGCAATCGCCGCCCAGGCCCATCGATTGGCTCTCCTGCGAACCGGGGGCTTGGCAGGTCTCCGTGCCGTCGCGGCCGCGGGAACCTGTTCCGGTGGAGACTTCCAGCTGACTGACATCATGACGATACGAACCAGGCCGGTCATCCCGGCGTTGATGCCGCGCGATGCGCGACGGCCGCACCCCTTGTACTTCAATTCCAGTCGAACAGTCGACGGGGCTTTTCACGGGCGGCCTTCTTCTCCGATGGCGGCGGTCTGGGTGACTCTTCCCCCGACACGTCCACCGAGGCCGTTCCCAGCGGAGCAGGAGCAACCGGCCGACTGATCCCCGGAATACCGAGTGTGTCCGTCCCGACGTCGACGTCATTGCTGGTCCACGCCGCTCCGGGGTTCAGCTTCCGTCCCACGGGAGGCGGCGGAGCAATCTCATCCTCGTCCATGGGCCGACTGAGACGGATCTCCGGATCGGCAGCCACCTCCCGCTCCAAGGGCTCGTCGGCAACCGGCTGCGATGCCACTTCCAGACCCGCCGGAAACACCGGAGACGGTCCCC
>CAZUXX010000750.1:0-2076 GCA_964624215.1 uncultured Planctomycetaceae bacterium | reverse complement strand
CCGGCAGCGCCTGCGTCCACACGCGACGCAACGAATCGCACCAGTTCGCCCGCAACATCAATCCCCGTTGTCTCCGAAAACGCACGCCACCCCGGCACCGCGTTGACCTCGATCACAAAGACCGTTCCGTCAGAACCGCTCAACAGGTCGACACCACTGAACATCGTCCCGACAGCCCGGTGCGCTCGCATCGCCAGTTCCAGCTCCGCCGGACTCGGTGTCACCGGCTCGGCCCGCCCGCGGCAGGCA
Organism: uncultured Planctomycetaceae bacterium; assembly: GCA_964624215.1. GTDB lineage: Bacteria > Planctomycetota > Planctomycetia > Planctomycetales > Planctomycetaceae > CAZUXX01. The sequence goes on along the minus strand of CAZUXX010000750.1, from coordinate 1,827 downwards.
ACGTTCGTCCGAAAATCGTCCTGCGCCGATCGCCGCATGCACCCGATCACCTGCTCACCCAGAAGCAGGACCCGCAAATCGTAGCCCGGGTGCTCGATGAACCTCTGCACATACAACACGGCGTCGATCCGCTCCAGCGTCCGGAACACGCGCCGCGCAATCTCCACATCACTCACGCGGACGATCCCTCGGCCCTCCGCCCCGAACAGCGGCTTGACCACCACATCCCCCCCCAGCTCATGAAACGCATCCAAGGCCGCCTCGGAGGACTCACACACCACCGTCGGCGGAACCGGCAACCCGGCTGACGACAGACTCGCCGTCGTCAGAAACTTGTCCACCGCGTGTTCAATCGACCGCGGCGGATTCACCACCAGAACCCCCGACGCCTCCAGCCGCTGCAGCGCATCCATCCGGAACACCACCTGCTCCAAAGACCCCGGAGGCATCGTCCGGACGATCATCGCGTCCAGATCTTGCAGATTCTGCCGTTCCGCAGCAGCCGTCACGTTTCCCGTCCAGACACCCACCCGCAGCGAGCGGTAATCCACAGGCACGCAGCCATGGCCGTGTTCTTCGGCAGCCCGCGTCAATTCACGAAAATACCAGCTACCGGGATTCCCCAGAACTCCGAATCTCATGCGTCGTGCCGGTGAAAGGACTCGTTCCCGCCTCGAAAATCGCCACCGATCCGCCGTTTTAGCGGGTCGGCAACCCCGCGGACAGCATCCCCCCACCGCCCGTCGCACCCCCTCGGGCCAGCGTCAACCGCCGCTCGCCCCGCCTGCACCGCATTCGGTCTAGCAGCAGCCCGACCCGCCGTGATAACGTCTCCCGCCCCGCAGGAGGAGAACCATCACGTGATCGGTTCTCATCGGCCGGACGGGAGCATGAGCGCTCACGGTCCTGCAGGTACTGACCATGGATTCGGTCTCGCGCCGTTCGGAAGGATTCGACAGGTATGAATCACAGACAGGCTCTCGCCCGAATGCTGTTCGGGATGTCAGCCGGTGCCGGCATGCTCGCCTCACCCGCCCTCGCCCAGCCGACCGGCTCTCGCAACCCGTCAACAGTCCCGGGACAGCAGCCCGCTACAGACCAGCGGCCACGCGTCCAGATGCAGATGGCCACCAACCCCGAAGTCGTTCAGCTCCTCAACGACTGGGAACGCTACACGCGCGGGATCCGTAAACTTAAAGGCAACTTCGAACGCTACGTCTACGACAGCACCTATTTCATCGAGAAGCGGGCCCTCGGAAAGTTCTTCTACGAAGCCCCCGACAAGGGACGCATCGACCTCAGCCCTGCGCCCGTCGACAAGCTCCCCAAAGACCCCCAGACCGGCAAGCACTACAACCCCTACAAACGCGGGCCGCAGGAGTCCGACCCCTTCTACGAGGTCCGGCCCGAAACCGCCACACGCTGGGTCTGCCTGGGCCACGTCCTCCTCTCGATCGACGACGAAAACAAGCAGTACGAGTCCGCCGAAATCCCCGCGCACATGCGCGGTAAAAACATCACCGCCAGCCCCCTGCCCTTCCTCTTCGGAACCTCGGCAGAGCTGATGCAGCAGAAGTATTACGTCGGCCTCGGAGCCATGCACGACCCGACCGGGACCAAACGCGGACGCCCCGTCATCCACGTCGTCGCCACCCCCCGGCTCCAGGCAATCGCCCGGGAATGGAGCCGCGCCGAAGTCCTGCTCGACCCCGGCACCCACTTCAAGGATGAAAACCAGGAGCCTGTCTACGTCCCCACCGCCATCAAACTCCTCGACCCCACCGGGAACCAGGAGTCGGTCTATGTCTTTTCACTCAACGACATGCA
>CAZUXX010000749.1:0-2081 GCA_964624215.1 uncultured Planctomycetaceae bacterium | reverse complement strand
GCCTTGATCCCCGTCTGCAGCGGCTGCTTCACCGGCTGACGTTCCGCCACACCGGGGGCCGGATACTCGACCGGGCGGGACTCGCTGGTTACGACCGGTCCCTTGCCTTCGAGCGGGTTCCCGAGCGGGTCGACCACGCGACCGATCAGCGCTTCCCCCACCGGCACCGAGAGAAGTGTCCCGGTGGTCTTGACCGTGTCCCCTTCCTGGATCCCGAGGTAGTCCCCGAGAATGATCACCCCGACGGAGTTCTCTTCCAGGTTGAAGCAGAGTCCATTCACCCCGCGGGAGAACTCGACCATCTCGCCGGACATGGCCGAGGAGAGGCCGACGACGCGTGCGATCCCGTCGCCAACCTCGACGACGCGACCGACTTCGGCGGTCTGGATCTGTCCCTGAAAGTCTTCAATCTCCTTCTGGAGCACTGAAGCGATTTCGTCCGCTTTGAATTTCATTGAGATATCTCTCCCGCAAGCGGTGCTTGAGGTCTTTGAGTCTGGCTTGAATCGAACCGTCGTAAACCGTGTCGCCCACCTGGATCACCAGCCCTCCCAGCAGCGACTCGTCGGTCTCGACTACCAGAATCGGCTGAAAAGGGAGAAACGATGCCAGCCGGTCCTGCAGGGCCTGTCGCTGTTCTTCATTCAGCGGCAACGCGCTGCGTACCATCACGCGGCGTTTTCCTTCGCGACGTTCCTGCTCGTCGCGAGCCTCGTCAATGATCAGCGGGAGCAGTTCCAGCCGATCGTGACGCGCCAGCACCTTCAGGAAGTTGGTGAAGAACTCCGAGGCCCGTGGCTGGATCACCCGTTCAATGATTCCCAGCTTCTCCTCCCGGGTCGTCAGCTCCGAGTGGAGCAGCCGTGCGAACTCGGGATGGGCATTCATCACCTCATCCCGATACGACTGAATCAACTCGAGAGGCTGCTCGACCCCCACGGCGGAGGCCGCATTCAGATAGGATTGCGCATACACCTTGGCCACCGCTGCGGCGCTGGGGTCCGCAAGCACGTGGGAGGCGGTGGCTGTGGGGGTCTCGGGCATCGAAGCTCGTCGGGAAACAGGGACGCTTGAAATGGCTCCGGTCGGGTCGATCTAGACGGCCTGCGGCTGATGCCGCTGGAACTCCTGGACAGCGGCATCGATCAGTCTCTGCTGCGTCTCGGAAGTCATCCGTTCCCGGATCCGCTGCTCGGCCGCTTCGGTCACCCGGTGCGAGAGCGTTTCGAAGATCTCGTTGAGCGACTGATCCTTGACACGCGCGATGTCGACTTCCGCCCGCGTACGGGCCAGCCCGGCTTCACGTTCGGCCAGCCGCCGGAACTCTGACCGGGTGTGATCGGCATCGCGGTTGGCTTCGGCGAGGACTTCACGAATCTCCTCGTCGAGTGCCTCCATGCTCCCTTTCGCCGTCGTCAGTCTCTGCCGCGCTTCTTCCCGCAGTTGTTCAGCCCGGACGATCAGCTCGGCTTCGCGCTGTTCGCGCTCCCGCATGCTGCCTGTCAGGGCGTCCCAGCCGAGGTACTTCAGCGCAACCAGAAACCCGATGAAGGCAACGATTCCCCAGAACGGAAGATCTTCCGCCAGTCCCGGGGCCCCGTGATGACCATCACCGTGGGCCGTTTCGGCAAGCGCCAGACCGGCCGTCGCCAGCCACCCACCGAGTGTCAGAACGAACCGCCGCATGCTACACCGCTCCCGAAGGCTGACCGACGACGTGTTCGACTGCCAGAGTTGCCTGCCGGTCGATCGACTGCTCAAGCTCCTGCATCGCATCGGCATGAGCCTGTCGAATCTCGGCAATTGCCTGTTCCCGCAGGCGGGCGGCTTCCTCCTCGGCCTGGGCAATGATTCGCAGCTTCTCTGCCTCTGCCTCCTTGCGGGCCTTCGAAACGATTTGCTGAACCTCGTCGTGAACTTCTGCCATCCGGGCGTCGTGGCTGGCAAGCAGCCGTTCCGCCTCGGCGCGAGCCGCCTCGGCTTCGGCATATGCCCGGTTGACGCGGGCTTCCCGCTGATCGAGCGCGGCGATGAGCGGTTTCCAGACCATCGACCGTGCCAGAAACACGAACGCGCCGAAC
>CAZUXX010000748.1:0-2085 GCA_964624215.1 uncultured Planctomycetaceae bacterium | reverse complement strand
CAGGTCTCGTCTGATTTCCACTCTCCAAGCCGCCTGACACGCAACAGCCAGCGGCCGTCTTCCTGCACCAGCGTGCCATCGACGCGGACGTAGGGCCACGACGGTGGCCGCTCCAGTTCCTGCTCTGCCAGGAACCGCAGGGAGATTCCTCGCAACTTGAGTTCTTCTCCCAGGACGGTCATCGCCCGGCCTTCGACACTCAGGTTGGCCCCGCTCAGCCGCCCCCAACGCGGCTCACTCTCTTTCAGTTGCCTCGTTGAGATCGGATCGGCCGCCGACGCCGTGATGGCAAACAGTCCGGCCAGGAGGCAAACGGCAATTGCAGACCTCATAGCGGAACCTCCGGATCAGCCGGCACACGTGGCTGTACGCCCGTAGCACGTGCCTGGACAGACAAGACCGCCTCGATCTCCTCTTCGGTCCTCGTTTCGAAACCGAGCCCCAGGCGGCGGTAGGTATCCATTCCGACCCACAGGAACCCCGAGTCGGGATCGAGATGCACAATCCATCGCGATTCGTCCTCCGCCAGCCGACAACTCTTCAGACGTCCGCCGAACAGAACACTCTCGGGAGTCTTGCCGATTCCCACTTCGTCGAAGACCGGGAAGTCGACGCGCAACTCGACCGGGCGCTGTGCATCACCAATCAGAATCGGGAACGCGGCAGCAAACCGGTGAGGCTGTTCAGGGAGCGGGTCCAGCTTCTGTACGGGAACCTGCATGACGATCCAGCTCTTGTCCGCATACAGAGCGCGAAACCGCGTGGCCCACCCGTCGTCGAGCGGCGGTGGCTGTTCATCCGGATCGGGCTTGGACTCGCGGCGGCGGGCGACTTCCCTGGCCACGGTCGCTTCCGCTTCCTCCAGCAACTGAACGAGTGGATCGGAAAGCAGATGATTGATCGCCCTTACCTCCCGGTACGTCTGCCTCACCGTACGGGCGTGGTTGTCGTCCCGCTGCAGAATATCGAGGGCACGAACAGCGGCCGCCAGCTCGGTCTCGGCCACCAGCAGATCGCCGTCATCCAGTGCGGCATAGCCTGCTTCGACGGCAGGGTTGAGGGATCGCTCCGCACTGGAGATCTTGCTTGTGACAACCGTCCAGTAAATGGTCCCGGTGATGATGATGACCATCGCCAGTGCTGTCAGCTTCAGCGGTGTCCACCACTGCAAGAAGCCTCGTACCGCGGAGGCGAACCCCGAGCTCACCCCCTGGGCCGCCGACCGTGCCGTGCGTCCAGTTGCTGAGGCGGCCGACGCAACAGCCTCGGCCGCCTTGTTCGCGGCATCGGCGACGGGATCGGAGGGCTCGCGGCCTCCGCGCTCACGACGTCGACGGGTGCGTCGCGCCCGGACTCCCCCCGGCGGGGGGAGAGTGTCGCGTGGCTGCCGGGGCTCGGACTCGTCGCCGACCGGATCGTCACCGACCGGCACCTCGTCCGCACGCTTTGACTTTTTGACTTTCGGCGGCGAGGGGTTCGGATAGGGATCCTTTGGCAAAACGAACAGCGCCGCGCCGCAGGCTCGGCAGACAATCCGCTGATGCATCCGGCGACGCAGGCCTGAATGTCGCTGCCCGCATTCGCAACTCAGCTCGAATGGCTGCGGAACGCTCGCCCGGTCTTCGTCCGCCGGTCGAAAGCTGGCCAGCCATTTCGCCATGGATTCCGGTTCGCCACAGAAGGGACGTTCGAGTTTGCAACCTGCTGACGTAAGCGTAATTATCCTGCCCTGTGGAAGATGCGTCAACGCGGGCACCGCCCGAGCCGGGTGACAGAGGCGGCTGCCTTTTCCCTTGCCGCACACGGCCATACGATAAGCCACTCGGGGCGCTCGCGTAACCGGCGCTCCGGTGTTCGTCAGATTCCTTGAAACAACGTCATGCTCAAACGCTGTTCCTGCTCACTGCTTGTGTTGTCACTTCTGCTCGCCGGCTGTCCCGATTCCGAGACAGTCACCCCTGCACCGCCGGGCACGTCTGCCGATGCCACGCCGGATGCAGTTTCCAATGGCGACGCGCCGGAGAGCGAGCCGGTAGCGGAATCCGAAACGCCCGAGGAACCCGCGGAGTCGCCTGCGGAACCGGA
>CAZUXX010000747.1:615-2085 GCA_964624215.1 uncultured Planctomycetaceae bacterium | reverse complement strand
CTGCGAGGTTCAGACGAGGTCGTCGCGCCAGGGTCCGGTGATGGCGAAGGTGACGCCGGGTGTCTGGATGTTTGCGAACAGCCATTTCCCGTCGTTGCTGAAGCAGGCGCCGCACCATTCGTTGCCGCGAAAGTCACCTCGGAAGCTGCCGACTTCGCGGTTGAGTTGAATGTTGTTCGCGGCGAGGGTGAAGAGTCGGCCGTCGGGGGTGAGTCCCTGGAGGCGCTGCGGAGCGACCCGTCCGTCTTCGCAGAGGACGATTCCGCCGCGCGGGCTGACGGCCATGTTGTCGGGCATGTCGAGGATTTCGTTTCCGGGGGATTCGAAGACGAGGGTGAGCGTTTCTTCGCGGGGATCGTACTGCCAGACCTGCCCGGCCTGTTTGTCACCGCCGCTGGTGGCGGTGAAGTAGATCTTTCGGTTTCCGGCCCAGCAGCCCTCGAGGCGTGCGAAGGTGGCGGCTCCCTGCTCGGCTCCCTGCTGATGGACGCCACGGGCATCCTTCTCGCCCGGACGGTGACGTCGCTGGGGATCTTCGATCGGGACCCAGGAGACGTCGAAGGTTTTTCCGACGGTCATCCCGCGACGCGTATCGGTGACCCCGTCAGCCTTGAGCATGAAGAGCTGCCCTCCTTTGGCGAGCTTGCCGGGCTCGTTGGGGACGAAGCGGTAGAACCCGGCCGTTCCACGATCTTCTGTTTCGTAGACATAGCCGGTCTCGGGATCGACGGCGATGGCCTCGTGGACGAACCGGCCCATGTCCTTAAGGGGCACCGGTTCGGTGGCCCCTTCGGGGGGGACTTCAAAGATCCAGCCGTGACTTTCGCGATAGCCGACCGGTTCGTCGTCGACGATGTCGCCTGCTCCGAGGACGGTTTCTTCACAGGAGAGCCACGTTCCCCAGGGTGTGGGGCCGCCGGCACAGTTGCGGACTGTTCCGGAAAGGCTGGGCCGGGCGTCTATCCAGCGGCCTTCGTTCAGGTTGAACCGGAGGTTGGTACAACCGCCGGCACCGCGGGAATCGTAGCTCTGGTCTTCCCTGCCGATCGGGCGACCGGCCGACGTCACTTCGTGGTTCCTGCACAACGTGGCGATGCCATCGGCTTCGTGGATGACGGCCATTCCGTCGTGTGCACCGGGGGTGCGCTGCCCATCGGCCATGGGTTCTCCGCGCCAGCCGAAGGAGAGGTAGCGGAAGCCCTCGGGGAGTGCGAGTAATTCGAGTCCGGTGGTCTCGTCCCTGACGGGGCGGACAGGCCCGAACCCTTCGGTGATCAGATCCGAGTCACTTGCATGGGCGCGGCTGAGGAAGCGTCCGAGCACGTCCGAGACAGCCACGCCTCCGAGCGTCGCCAGGCTGGTGGACAGGAAGTGACGTCGATTGCGGAGAAACGGTGTCGGCATGGCTCGCAGTATTTTTCTGAAGATAAGCGGACTTTGATACTCTAGCCGAGACCGGTTCGGAATGGG
>CAZUXX010000747.1:0-605 GCA_964624215.1 uncultured Planctomycetaceae bacterium | reverse complement strand
GTTTGACGAGGACTTCGAGGCCGGGTTCGCGGGGGATCACGAGTTCGGTCCGCGAGCCGAGCTTGATCATTCCGATTCTCTCGCCACAGGTGACGTTGTCTCCCGGTTTGAGCCAGCAGACGATGCGGCGGGCGAGTGCTCCGGTGATCTGGCGGACGATCATCGGGCGGAAGGGGGAGGTGGTTTCCTGCAGGCGGATGGCGAGTTGTTCGTTCTCGCGGACTGATTCGGGCCGCAGGGCGTTGAGCATCTTGCCCTTGCGATAGCGCAGGCCGATGACACGGGCGGCCATCGGGGCACGGTTCATGTGCACGTTGAAGATGGACAGGAAGATGCCGATGAGGATGGCCGGCCCGACGAACGCATCGTCGATTTCTTCAACCGTGACGATCTTGCCGTCGGCCGGAGCGACAACGGTACCGGGTGTGGCGGGAATCTGCCGGTGAGGGTCGCGGAAGAAGTAGATGATCAGCCCGCCGATCACGAGGAGTGCTGCGGCGATTGTCCAGGCGACGCCGCGTGCGAAGCCGGTGACACTGTCCGAGAGAGCGAGCGCGGCCAGGCCGGCAGCCGGGCCGAAGGTCAGGAGAGAGAAGACGAGGAGT
>CAZUXX010000746.1:0-2086 GCA_964624215.1 uncultured Planctomycetaceae bacterium | reverse complement strand
CCACCCCCGTCGCCTCCCGGACCGAATCCCTGGGAGATCTGCATGGGCATCAACTGCCCAGGCGTCACGCCGCCCGTGAATCCCGGACCCGATACTTGCGGCGGAGGCGGAGGCGGAACGCCATGCTTGAGCATCAACCCAGAGGACTGCGAACCCAAGGGACCGATCGAAGTTCCTCCATTGAATCCGCCGCCGCCTCCACAATTCCCACCGCAATTGAATCCACCGCAGGACCCGGTGTGGATGGGAAGCGGCCCGGCTGCCGCGACGGCGACGCCGTATCCGGTGAGCTTCGCCGACGGCCACAAGCAGGAGAGCGCGATTGATCTCGTGGTTCCGCTGACCGGCCGCGATTTCGTTCTGAGCCGCTCCTACACGAGCAAGGCTGACATGGGCGGATCGACCATGATCGGTCACAACTGGTCGATGAACATCTTCCAGTTCCTGGAGAAGGTCGGCACGGGAAGCACCGCGCCATTGCGCGTTTCCACGCCTTCCGGCGGAGCTCGCACGTTCACCTACAACTCACAGCAGCAGAAATGGCTGCCGCCGGGACCAAGCTCACAGCACATCATCAAGACGACCGTGAATGTGAACGGCACGACATGGCCGGTCTATCGGCTCGTCGAGCAGGGAGCATGGTCGGTGGATTTCTACCGCACCAAGGACACCGGCGAAAGCGCCACCGCTCCTGCTGCGGTCTTCATCGGTCTGATGGTGCAGGAGCGCGAAGTCTACGAGGCAAACAAGACGACCTACGCCTACACCATCTACAACCAGAACAACGGCAACCCCAACGACGATGTCGTGCGTCTCTCTACGGCGTACCTGAATGGAACCAACGCCTCCAACTGCGCCGCCAGCGTGCACTTTGACTGGCACGTTCTCAACGACGAAAACCTCGGACGCCTGAAGAGGGTCACCGTCAAGCGGTATCCCCCAGGGGGCGGTGGGTCGGCGACGGACGTGGAGAAGGTCGAATATACGTACAAGAAGCCCGGCGACAGCAACTCCAGCGCCGTGGGCACGACCGGCGACCTGATTCAGGTTGTCAAGTCGATCCTCGTGGATCGCGCGCCCGGAAGTGAAAGCCCCTGGCACATCACCGTCACCCAGTACCGCTACCACAATGGCGGTTCGGCTGAAAACGGAACCGACGCCGACAACGACGGCTTCGCTTACGAGTTCGGCAACGCGCACCAGCTCAAGGCTGTTTTCCTTCCGGCGCAGATCGAATACGCAGCGCAGAAGAACAACAGCAGCGGCACGGCTCACTACGACACCGTGAAGACCTTCGCCAACACGCTGCTCACCAAGGCCGATGGCGATACGGCGTTCACCGATGGCAGCGCCTACAAGGTGATGGACCTTGCTGCAAAGGTGATCGAGCGATATGAAACCTTCGATGCGCAGAACCCGACGACCTACCCCGGTCGCGTGCTGACGCAGTACCTCCAGTCGGCTTGCGGGTGCAGCAGCGGCTCAGCCCAGGGGCTCAAGCTCGCATACACCTACTGGCACAACTACGCCAGCAATCCAAACGATGGCGATTACGCGCGCACCACGGTGGTCGACTACTTGCAGCGCGATGACCAGGGCGGCTTCGACCTGCACCTCACCTATTACTACGACCTGGTGCAGTACACCGTCAGCTCAGGTACGAGCACTGCGCCGACGTACTACCTTGCGAACATCGCCGTCGAGGAAAGCCCGAGCAAGCGCTGGGTGGTGCATTCGGATTATGACAGCCAGACTCGCGTGCGCACGCGCATGATCTCAACTTCCGCGATCGCGAGTTACACGCCCGCATCCGCGACGACCGCTCCATCGGCTACGTTCCAGACAGGCCAGGGGCTGGTCCAGGAATACGAGTACACAACCGAGCATCGGATGAAGCAGGCCGCTGTGCGGCGCGGCACCAATGGCGCGGTGAACATCGTCACGCGCACGACGTTCGACACGAACAGGCCGTGGCTTCCCATCAAGCAGGAGACCTTCCGCAAGGAAGACCTCAGCAGCGGCAACAGCGGCTCGGGCGCGGATGACATCCAGACCGTTGAACTCAGCTACGGATTCCACGGCGGTC
>CAZUXX010000745.1:0-2096 GCA_964624215.1 uncultured Planctomycetaceae bacterium | reverse complement strand
GTTGTCGCTCCATCCTCGTCGGCGAACCACCACTTGATCGTGTGCTTGCCCTCGGCGACGGTCTTGGTGTCCCAGCGGGTGCCCTTCGAGGAGTTCCCGCCGTTAAAGTCGAACGGCGCGTTCTCTTCGACCTGATGCTGCTTGTCGTCGAGATAGAAGACGACGCGCTTGACGTCCGTATCGGGCGCCGTGAATGGGTAGATCCGGCCGCTGACGGTTGCCCCGTCGAGTTCGACGGCGTCACGGCGGTTTGAATGGAGCGAGTACTTGATACTGTAGGTAGAACTTGCACCCACCTCAGCCGGGGCCAAGGTTAATAGTGCTGGGACAATGCCCCCAAGCACTATCCCGAGGGCCATGAGACCCAGTAACCAGTGGTTACGACGCATGCGATAAAGCTCCCCACTAAACTCGAAGGCCAAGCGGCCTCGTCTGAACACAGTAGCCAGATATCTGCGCCGGTCTCACGGCACGACGGGCGCGATATTGAGTGTGGAGCAGAGCGGGGAAGGTGCGTACTGCCAGTTAGTTCAATTGCCGACTTGGCAGCGTTAGCCGGACCAGGCTAGGCAACCTGGAACCTTTGTCCTACGTCGTATGGAAAGGCTGAAGCTGGTTGTACCCCCAAGGATAGGGACCAGGGCACCACCCAAGTGCTCTGGTCGAAGGCTCCCCGCCCCAGACATTCGTACGACACGCGTCTGATCCCCACCGGCTCAAACTCACGTCGTGCTACTGGTTCATCCATGACGGGCATTGCCCCAACAATACCCGCCACCCTCTCGTCGGATTCTGGCGCCGTGCTTGCACGCCACCTCTCCGAACAGGCGGAAGCCTATCGCGTCGAATCCACGCACGCAACCCACAGTCGATTATCAAGCGTGAGTACCATGCGCCCTGGCGACCCTCGCGCGGTCAACCCCAGCGCCCGTCCGGTCCCCTGGCGCTCGCTCGCGGGGTGGCAGGGGACCGGCAGCAACGCTATCAATCCCCGTTCGCGACGGTGAATGTGGCTCCGGTGCGCGTGGTCGACCCATCGACCAGTAAGAGCACAGCTTCGATCGTGTGCTGCCCGTCGGCCACCCTGGTCGTGTCCCAGGATCTGGCGGACGCGACCGTTCCGCCCATGAAGTCATACGGGGCGTTCTCCTCTTCGCCCACATAGTCCCCATCAAGGTAGAAGTTGAGTTCCTCGATATCCGGGGAGTCCGGCGTTGTGAAGACGTAGACCTTGCCACTGATCGTGGCGCCCGCCAGCTCGCGGGGCTCAGCGCGGTTCGACGACAGCGAGTAGACCAGCCCGTAGATGTCGGGGTGCGGCGTTGGCGACGGCGTCGGTGATGGGGCCTTCGTCGGCGTCGGCGTCGGCGGCAGCCCATTGTTTGCGACGGTGAAGCTGGCGCTGACACTCGTGATTGTCCCGTTCGTCAGCAGTATCTCAGCCTCAATCGTGTGCTGGCCGTCGGGCACTTTGGTCGTGTTCCAGTCGTTCGCGGACGCGACTGTTCCGCCCTTGAAGTCGTAGGGGTCGTTCTCTTCCTCGCTGACGTATTCACCGTCCAGGTAGAAGGTGATCTCTTCGATGGCGGCAGTGTCCGGCGTCGTGAAGACGTAGAGCTTGCCGATCACGACGGCGCCGGCGAGCGGAGCCGGATCGGAACGCTGCGAAGACAGTGAGTAAACGAGACTGTAGTTGCTCCCGCTCGGTTGCGTCGGCGTTGCGGTCGGGGGCGTATTGGGTGTCGGGGAGGGCGTCGGTGTTGCGGCCGTCGGGGAGTTGGCGACGGTGAAGGTCGCGGTCACTGTGACGTCGGCGCCGGTTTTGCGCTCGATGACCGCCCGGATGGTGTGCTGCCCGTCCGTGACCGACTTCGTGTTCCAGGGCTCGGCTTCCCCGGTCGAGCCACCCATGAAGTCGTAGGGCGGGTTATTCTCCACGCCGTGGTAGCTCCCGTCCAACTGGAACGTGACGGATTCGACGTCGCCGATAGGCCCGGACACGAACGGGTAGATCACGCCACCGACGGTCGCGCCCGATAGCGCGGCCGGGTTGGCGCGATTGCCGGTTAATGAGAACTGCAGGCTCTAGCTGCCCG
>CAZUXX010000744.1:0-2099 GCA_964624215.1 uncultured Planctomycetaceae bacterium | reverse complement strand
GGCCTTTGCAGTCCGCGGAGATCTGGATGCGGCCGGAACCGATAACGGACTCGATACCGACTCCGGATCGAACCCGGCGTCACCGGCTGACGGGCTTCGCTGGGCTCTGTTCAGTGGAGCGGCGCAGATCAACGAGACCGCAGCTGACTGCGTTCAGGACAATACGTCCGCACCCTGCAAAGCCGGACTCAGCAGCAATCATCCCGGGGGGGCTCAGGCAGCCATGGGAGACGGGAAAGTTACCTTCCTCAGCGAAAACGTCGACATCAACCTCTACCGAAATCTGATTCGCCGCAACGACGGTAACCCCGTTCAGGTTCCGTAAACGCTCACGAGCCGCCACCAGGTAACGCGTCCGCACCTGGCCGGCACGAATCCCGTGGCGACCGAATCCCGAAGAGGCTCCCTGTCCGTGGCAGGGGGCTTCTTTCTTTGACGGACGGCCATTCATCCGCCTGTCATTCGGCTCGGGCGATGACGCACTTGAGATAGGCCGTCTCGCGGCAATGCAGTGAGACCGGATGGTCGGCCGCCTGGCCCCGGAGTTCCAGTTGCTGCAGCGGTCGACCGGCGGCAATGGCCGCCCGTGCCAGCACGTCGATAAACTCCTCCGTACTCACCAGTCCCGAACAGCTGCAGCTGACGAGAATTCCCCCCGGCTCCAGCACCGACAAGGCGAGTTCATTGAGCTTGAGATAGCCTTTCAACGCCCGCCCGATGCCTCCGCGTGTGCGGGCCATCTTGGGAGGGTCAAGAATGACCATTCCGTACCGGTCGCCACGGTCGGCAGCTTCCGTCAGGAACGCTTTGACGTCTCGCTCGACCGTAGAGAAACGGGCCGCCACGTCGTTGAGCTCGGCATTCTGACGCGCGAGGATCAGCGCGGGTTCCGAGGAATCGACGGCCGTGACCGAGGCTGCTTTCCCCTGCGTCAGCACCGCCATCGAGAAGCCTCCCGTATAACAGAAGGCATCCAGCACCTTCAGCCCTTCGCTGTAGCGGGCCGCGGCGGTACGGTTGTCGCGCTGGTCGAAATAGAAGCCCGTCTTTTGCCCCTGCTGCAGGTCGACGCCGAACCGGCGCCCGGATTCCTCGATAAACAGGGGACGCTCCGGCGGCTCTCCGGAGAGCAGTCCGTCGGCGGTGGCAAGTCCTTCGCTCTCACCGATCCCCTTTTCGGTTCGTAACCAGATCCCGCGTGGTTGCAAACGCTCCTGCAGATGATCGAGAAGAATCTGTCGCCGCTCCCACAAGGCCCGACTGGTCAGCACGACACTCAACCAGTCTCCGTAGCGATCGACGGTGAGACCGGAAAGTCCGTCCCCTTCACTGAAAATCAGTCGGCAGGCACGATGTTCGACCCGTCCGCCATACAGCCGCTCCCGCAACGCGAGCGCCCGGTCGATCTGCTCGTGAAAGAACGCGGCATCGAGTGGTCGATCGACATCCCAGCAGTACAGGCGCACCCGGATCTGGCTCGAGGGGTTGTACAGACCACGGGCAATCGGGACCCCCTCATGACTGACAAGACGGACTTCGTCACCGGCCGACAATCCGTCCGGGGTATGAGCGATCGTCCCGGCGAACACCCAGGGGTGTCGCGAGAAGAAGGGGAGCGCGCGCCGCTTCCGCAGCACGATTTCGGGAATCGTCGACATCTATTTCGCCGCATTCGGGACAGACAGGGAGCGGTCCCCTCGAGGTCGGGCGACAGGGAACTGTCGGGCCTTACCGCAAGTGTTCCCGCGAAAAGGAAGGCTCGACCTCTTTCAGGTACGCCAGCAGTCGGTCCCGCTCTCCCTGAAGATGCTTCACCCGCAACAGCGACCGCACACGCGTAATCAGTTCCAGTCGATGGATCGGCTTTGCCAGGAAATCGTCGGCACCGGCAGCGACGGAGCGTTCAATGTCCCCTGTCTCCTTCAGCGCCGTCACCATCAGGATCGGGATATCAGCCGTCGCAGAATCCTCACGCAACCTCTGGCATACCTCATACCCGCTCAGCTTGGGCATCATGATGTCCAGCAGAATCAGGTCCGGTTGCTCGCGGCGGGTGACGTCGAGCGTTTCCTGGCCATCCACCGCCATCAGCACCTCGT
>CAZUXX010000743.1:0-2102 GCA_964624215.1 uncultured Planctomycetaceae bacterium | reverse complement strand
CCTATCGCGAGGTTGCCGTCAGCGAAGAAGACCAGCCGGAAGAACACGTGGCCCTCCCGCCGCTGTGGCTCTCCCTCGTCCCCGTACTGTTGCCCGTGGTGATGATCTCCGGCAATACGGCCATCTCGACAATGGCCGATAACGAAGGGGTCGCTCATATCCAGGTCAGCGATATTCGGGATTGGGACGCTCTTCAGACCCGGCTGCGACAGGCAGGCCCCGAGGAGGCAACGCCCGCCGGACGTCTCGTCAAACTCTTGCCTCCCGACGTGGTTCGCGCGCTGCAGGCCGATACTCCTCCGTCCGACTCCGTCAAGAATGAAACCGTCGAGTCGCTCAATCGCCTGCTGTCGAGTGCCGATGTCGGACAGACGTTGGCCATGGAAGGCAGGGCCGTACCCGGTATCAACAAACAGCTCCTCTATGACGACGCCGCCTTCGAACCGGTCATCGAGCCATCGTGGAAGCTGCTCCGTCGCCAGTCCCGACAAGGCCCCGATGACAACGACGAACTCCTGTCACGGCAACTAATCCTCAATGGCCTGCTGCGCAAGGACCGCAGCCAGTTTCGTCGGCACGACCGGGAACATTTCAACCGGCTCGCACTCGAGGTCGCCTTCCCGGACGTCTTCGACCCCCACGACTACAACACCTCACTCAGACAGTGGGCCGATATCTCCTCTCTCTTTGGCAACGCCAACTTCTCCCTCCTGCTCTCGACCCTCGTCGCACTCTTCCTGCTCTGGAAACAGAAGCGGCCGAGCCTGGCGAAAATGAGTGGCATCGTCGAACAGGCCCTCATGAGTGCCGGTGTCATCATCCTGATCACCGCCGGAGGAGGAGCCTTTGGCGAAATGCTCAAGGTCGCCAATGTCGGGACGCGAATCGAAGGACTGTTCGAATCCGGCTCCGCCGCGGGAGGATTGGCCTATATCTTCCTCGGGTTTGGCATCGCGGCAGTCCTCAAGGTGGCTCAGGGATCCAGCACCGTCGCCATGATCACCGGCTCCGCCATGGTCGCCGCCATGATCACCTCACCCGATTCCCTGGGATTCAACCCGGTCTATCTCGCCACCGCCATCGGAGCCGGTTCACTCATGGGGTCCTGGATGAACGACAGCGGGTTCTGGATCTTCGCCAGGATGGGAGGTCTCACAGAACCCGAAGCCCTCAAAAGCTGGACCGTCATGCTCGCGGTGATGAGTCTCACCAGCCTCGCAATGTCCGTCGTTCTGGCAACCCTCGTGCCGGATCTGTTCGGAGCCTGACCACCAATCGGACCCGTTCACAGTGCTCGCTAGGCCACCCGGCGCACTGAACGGGCGCCGGCACAGTCAATACCAGCGGGACTTGTCGACGCAGTTCAGCAGTGCCTCCCCACCGGCAAACCGCCGCACGTTCTCCAGCAGCACTTGCAGGTGACGCTCTGCCACACGCGGGGAAGCTGCCGCGACGTGCGGCGTGATGAGGACATTCGGCATCTCCCACAGCGGATGCTCCGCCGGGAGCGGCTCGGTTTCGGCAACATCGAGTGCCGCACCCGCGATCCTTCCGGTTTGCAGCGCCTCCGTCAGCGCAGCGAGTGACACAATCGCCCCTCGACCAATGTTGATTAGATACCCGTCACTCCGCATCACCTTCAGCCGACCGGCATCGATCAGACCGCGGGTCTCCGGCGTCTCGGGAGCCGCAATCACCACGAAACGGGATCGGCCCAACAACTCATCCAGTCGATCCGTCGACCAGACCTCCGGCAACGGAAAATCCGCCTGGCGCGGGTGAGCATCGACCGCACACAAGTTCATTCCGAAGGCCGTAGCCCGCCTGAGGATCTCCGTCCCGATGGCACCCGCCCCGATGACTCCCAAGGTGCAATCCGACAGGTGCAGATGCTGACGATCGATTGCCGTCACATGCCCTGGGCCGGCCATCAGTGTCTCGCCCGGACGCTCACTCCCGACCGGCAACCACTCGTGCTGCCCCTGCCGGTCCCGGTACAGGTGCAGATTTCTGGCGAAGCACAGCACCAGACCCATCACATGATCGGCGATCACATCGCTGAACAGGCCCCGCATATTGGTCACCTGACACGGATGCGCGAC
>CAZUXX010000742.1:0-2112 GCA_964624215.1 uncultured Planctomycetaceae bacterium | reverse complement strand
TCAGATACCGCGGACGGGCTGCGTGAGAAGCAGAGCAGCTATCGCGACACGCGGTTCCACCGGCATGGGCTGCTGCGGCGCGATCCCCTGAGCGGCGAGATTGTGTACGGATTCATCCACGGCAACTGGGCGCTGTGTAACTCCCGGCCGGACGGTTACTGCTGCGGTGTGGATCAGGAGATCACGGTGCTGCTGGAGACCGGTTGCTATGCCGACTTCACGATGCCGAGTGCTCCGAGTGACACGCAGACACGGACGATCAACTCGATTTACTACGCTTGCGATCTGCCGGGGCGGCGGAAGTCACACGATACCGGGGTGCAGGCGGTCGCCGGTCGTGCTGCCCCGAAGGATCATCTCCTGATGATCCAGGGACCGTTGACACTCGACTGGAGTGAGCGGAAGTCCGGTGTGCTGCCACGCATCGAGAATGCTGATGTGCACGCGTTTCGTCCGGCGACTCTGAGGCGATTCGAGATGTGGAAGAAGGTCGGTGTGCATGTTGCCGGTCGACCGGATCAGATCTTCATCAAGTTGCACACTCACGGGTGCAAGGATGGCAACCTGGAAACTCTGCTGGGACCGCAGACCGAGCAGTTTCACGCCGATCTGGCGGCTTATGCTCAGCGGCATCCGGAAATGCGGTTGCACTATGTGACTGCATGGGAGATGGCGCAGCGGGTGCATCAACTTGAAGCCGGCGAATCTGTGGGCGGCGTCGAGCGACCCCCGATTGCGGTTGCGGGAGCGCTGTCATGAGCACGTACACGATGCCTTCCGTTGGCGCGAAGGAGCCACCCGGAGTGGCCGGCCCGTTGCACGGCGAACTGCGATCGGTGGCCCGGCGTGTGGCGATGGTTCAATGGCTCAACCGGCTGGTGTGGATGAATCTGGCAGCGGTTGGCATCGTGTTCCTGCTGCTGTGCGTGGTGAGTGAACGGTGGTGGTTCTCTGCCGTGTTGACGTACCTGCCGCGAGCGCCGTACGCGGCGCCGGCGATCGTGCTGCTGATTGGTACCGCGATTTACAACCGGGCGTTGATGTGGCCGAATGTGCTCGCTGTGGCGCTGGTTGCCGGGCCGGTGATGGGATTCAACGTTCCGCTGGGGAGTGCTCCGGCGGCGTCGCCGGGCTCCTCACCGCTGCGCGTTGTTTCAGCGAACATCCAGGAGGGAGCCGGGAGTCCGTTGCGACTGATTCATGAACTTGACCGGTTCGAACCGGACGTCGTGGTTCTGCAGGAGTCGGCACGCGGGGCCGATCCATTCGTCGAGCACTACTCCGACTGGCACACGGTGCATCTCGGAGCTTTTTTCGTTGCGTCGAAGTTTCCCGTGCGGGTGGTTGATCACTGCCGGCCGAAGGCGTTTGACCGCTGGTCGGCGGTTCTGGTGGCGATTGAACATCCGGCAGGGGAGTTCCTGCTGAGCAATACGCATCTGATGACACCCCGTCACGGTGCGTCAGGCCTGGCAGTGCATTCCCTGCTGAGCGGTGCGGGGGTTGAGGAGTTCGAGTCTCATCAGCAGTTGCGATACGACGAGGCGGCGACGACGCGGGAGTTCCTAGCGCAGTACCACGACCGTCCGATGCTCGTGGTGGGTGACTTCAACGCTCCAACGACCAGTTCGCTGTACCAGGAGATCTGGTCGGAGTGGCAGGATGCGTTCGATGCGGCGGGATTCGGCTACGGCTACACCTCCCCCTGCAACACGAAGCGGCTGTGGCCTTCCAATTGCCCGTGGATGCGGATCGACCATATTCTCGCCGACAGTCGCTGGGCGATTCATGCGTGCGCTGCCGGGCAGACGGATGCTTCTGACCACCGGCTGGTCTTTGCCGAGGTGAGTCTGCGGGGAGAGGCCACGCGGCCGCCGGCGATCCGATCGCGCTGAAGTTCTGAGGAAGGGGTGCGTTTACGGTTTCCCTCGGTTTGGTGGTCGTCCAGTGGGAAGTCGCCAGAGACGGGACGCCTGGATGTGCTCGGGCTTATTCCGCTGACTGTGACCACTCGTTGACGACTTCTCCGTTCACGGCGTGGTGCCGGAACATGACGGTGGGTCGCTGCTCTTTCTTTGCGACGGAGTCTGTGAGGTAGCCCCCTTTGATGCG
>CAZUXX010000741.1:271-2115 GCA_964624215.1 uncultured Planctomycetaceae bacterium | reverse complement strand
GGGCCCGGAACGGAGATTCGCCGAGGGTGACATGCGGAATGTGCGTCCGCGGTTTTCCGTCGAGAGCCGGCGGATGGTCGCGGAATTCCTCGACTCGATTCGCCCCATCGCCAAAGAGCATTCGGTCACCCTGGCACAGCTTGTCATCGCGTGGACACTCGCCCAGCCCGGATTGACGCACGCCCTGGTCGGAGCCCGTTCGATCGAGCAGGCGCAGGAGAACGCGGCCGCTGCCGACCTGCAGCTCACCGACGAGGAAGTGCAGCAGATCACGACCTCCGTCGGCGACCTGGGGGAGCGGATCGGCTCCTCCGCACCGACGAGCTCGAAATCCTGAGACGGTTCCAGACCGCGGAAGCCCGCCTGCGCCGGAAACCTCCCGCGCACTCGCAATTGCCCGCACACAATACGTGCCACGAGCACCTGCCACTGGCTGGCAACACACACTCCCGCCTGGACCGTGCGCTCGTTCGGGACGGTCTCGGCGATCTCCCGGTCGATCGCAATTGACGGATCCCCCGCCACGCTGAGGGGACTGCCCGACAGCGAGGCGAGAGGTGTGTCGTCCGGACGGTCGCTGCAGGTTGATCCCGGACCGGGTCATCCCATCAGTTCGGGAATCGGCGCTCCGTGGTCCACAATCGGAGTCGGACGGCCGTTGAAGTCCTCGATGAACACGCTCTGACTGTCAATCCCCAGGTGATGATATAACGTCGCGAGGAAGTCCCCGGGACCACAGATGCGCTCGATCACGTCTTCACCGCGAACGTCTGTCGCACCGATAAACCGGCCGGTCTCGATGCCCCCGCCAGCCCAGATATTCGAGAACGCACGCGGCCAGTGATCGCGGCCGGGCTGCTTTGTCCCCGCCGGAGCACTCGCATTCCCCGCGCCGGTGCTGGGCTGGTAGTTGACCTTCGGTGTCCGTCCGAACTCGCCCGTCACCACCACCAGCACACGTTCGTCCAGCCCGCGCTCGTAGATATCCTCGATGAGGGCCGAGACTGCCTGGTCGTAAGCGTGGGCACGGAACCGCAGTGCATCGAACACGTGGTGATTCACCGCGTGGTCATCCCAGTTGCCGACGCGACCGCACAGGGGACCGCGGAGACTGGTCGTCAGCACGTCCACGCCGGCCTCGACCAGCCGCCGTGCGAGCAGCAACTGCTGCCCCCACGTGTTGCGTCCGTATCGGTCGCGGGTGCGATCATCCTCGCGGCTCAGATCGAACGCCTCTTTCGTCTTGTCGCTCGTCAACAGGCCCATCGCCTGCATTTCGAATTCATCGAGAGCGTCCAGTTCCCCGGCACGGTCGAATGACCGCTGCAGGGTGTCCAGCTTCTCGCGCAACGACGAGCGTCGGTTGAGCCGTCGCACCTGCGAGGCGTCCGACAGTCCGATATTCGGGACCGCGAAGTTCGGCGAATTCGGATCACCGCCGACAATAAACGGTCCATAGGCGTCGCCCAGGTACGCCGGCCCGTTGTACTGTGTCGGAGGATTGACACCGACGTAAGCCGGGAGCGGATTCTCCCGCGGGCCCTCCTGCGACCGCAGGTAGTTGGCCACACACATCCAGTCGGGGTACTTCGGCTTCGGCTTGTCGCGGGTGTCAGGGTCACCCGAGAGCAGCTGCATCGACCCCGCGGGGTGCCCGCCAGCCTTCTGCCGCATCGAACGCAGGACCGTAAACTTGTCGGCGATCTTCGCCTGCATCGGGAGCAGTTCGGTGAACTGCATGCCCGGCACTGCCGTATCGATCGTCGAAAACGGTCCGCGGTATTCGCTGGCTGCCAGCGGCTTCGGATCGTACGTGTCAATGTGGGAGCATCCGCCCGGCTGCC
>CAZUXX010000741.1:0-261 GCA_964624215.1 uncultured Planctomycetaceae bacterium | reverse complement strand
GCGGCGGTCCGGCGCAATGGCCGCCTCAGCTCGCAGACGGAGCACGCCCGGCAGGCTCAATGACGCAAACCCTGCCAGCCCCATCCGCATGAAACCGCGACGCGACTGGGGACCAGGGCAAATCGCTGACGCGGCGTTAAACGGGTGACTCATCGCTGGGTGACCTCCTCCGCAGGCAACACACGGATGTGGATCGGTGTCGATACCACGATATCGGCAATGTCTTTCGGGGCAGACTGCTTCGTTGCCGCAGCTAACCGC
>CAZUXX010000740.1:0-2122 GCA_964624215.1 uncultured Planctomycetaceae bacterium | reverse complement strand
GCTGCACCTGTTTCTCGGCGGCTTCAAAGAGGACTTCCTCGTCGGCAGCCAGGTCTCCGAAGACGCCGATCGACTGCATGGCGAGCTCACCCGGCTTGAGCAGGTTTGAGAACCAGCGTTCGAGGCTGTGCTCGGTCATGGGGTGATGGGAGCGCTGCCACTTCCAGAAGAATTCCCTGATCTCGGGAACGTTGCTTCCGCCGGAGATGTATTCGACGGCGCGATCGTAGACGGACATGACGACGGATCCGCGAAACGGTTCGCCATCGGCATCGGTGACCCTGACTTCGACACTGGCCTTCGAGCCGGGGAGATACTCGTTCTGGTCGGTCTGGATGTCGACATTGAGCACACGGTCTTCGGGGGGGACGACGAGCTTGCGGGCGACGGTGTGGACCCTGCCGTCGGCGATCGTGATTGCCTCGACGAAGATGTTGGGCATGTCCCTGCGGACGATGTCGAGTGTGGCGACGGTACTCTTTCCGTTGAGTCGCAGGACTTCGGGTGGTTCCGGATAGAGCCCGTTGACCGGGCGTTTGAAGAGGAGAACGGTGGAGTCGGCGCGGTCGGTGTTGACGAGGAGTTCGGCCGTATCGCCGGGGGCGTAGTCGGGCTTGTCAAGGATCAGTTCGAGATCATTGAAGCGGAAGTCGCTGCCGTCGAACCCTTCGCCACGAATGATGAACAGGGTGGCCCCTTCGATGGTGTCGACGTCGACGTTGGGGAGGAGTCCGTCGGCGTCACCGGCTTCGGGCGTTCTGGCGGTGAGTTCGAGTGCGAGGCGGTACTGGCCGGGATCGGCTGCCTTGATCGACTGGGAGGCGCGGCCGTCGTCGTCGGTGTCGAGCTCCCACTCCTGAACGAGTTTCTCATGGGGACGGCGATCGTCGTCGTAGGTGATCTGGAAGAGTTTGAGAGTCCCTTTACCGGCAACTCCATTGCCATCGATGGTGCGGGCACAGAAGTGTGCTTCGATCGTCTGGCCGACCTGGTAGTGTCCCCGGTGCGTCCACGCATAGATGCGGAAAGGTTCCCGTGCGACCATGACGTTGCCCTGGCCGACGATTGTGCGGCGTGAGGCATCGACCACCTCGGCGGTGATGGTGTAGCGGTGGTCTTCGTCGGAGTGCAGCGCCTGTGCGAGCGCGGTATCGATTTCGACGGAGACGGTTCCGTCCTCGCCGATGGGGACTTCGTGGTCGAGCACGAGTTCGGGGGGATCGGGCTGCCAGTGAATCCAATAGGGGCGGGGTGCGGCGGTGGCCCAGCGTGCGGCTCCGGGGTACCAGGGGCGATCGGGGGCGAACCACCAGTAGCCTTCGCCGTAGAGCCAGTCCCAGGGAGTGACGGGGAACCAGCGGATTTCGAGCGGTGTCCGCTCGACCTTGTAGCGGACCGTCGCGTTTGTGACGGGGGCTCCGAAGTAGTAGCGAGCCTTGATGGTCGCGGTCACGGCGTCGCCAAGCTGGACCGGCGTGGCCGGCGCGTCGACAGTGACTTCGAATTCGGGCTTGCGGTACTCTTCGACGCGGAAGCTCCCGCCGCCACTGGCTCCGCGGCGGGGCACGATGGCGAGAGAGTAGTTGCCCAGGCTGGCTCCGGCGGGGAGCCGGTATTCTCCGCTGAGGCCTCCGGAGTCGTCGGCGGTGTATTTCTCGCGATGGACTTCGGTGCCGGCGGGATCGGTGATGACGACGTCGAAGGTCTGTCCGGCGAACAGGGCCGGGGCTTCCTTGTCGTACTTCGCCTCCCGGACCCAGAGCTTGAAGTGGACGGTCTGATCGGGCCGGTAAACGGGTCGATCGGTGACGACGTACGTTTTGATCTGGTGGTATTGCGGGTCGTGGCGGCGGTTGTACCAGACTCCGGTGAAGCCGAGGTGGGCCTGTCGACCGTCGTCGGTCCGGGCGATGACGAGCCACTGCATGTTGGGCTGCTGGAGCTGCGGCCCGGTGAAGATGAATCCATTCTCGTCGGAGGATTCGGCGAAGCGGGAGAGGAGGACGCGGAAATCGCGGGGGGTATCGGGGACGTGTTCCTGCCTCCAGCCGAAGAATTCGACGTTGGCTCCTTCGATCGGCGCTCCGGTGACGGCGTCGGCGATGTAGTAGAGCGTCTGGTT
>CAZUXX010000739.1:0-2125 GCA_964624215.1 uncultured Planctomycetaceae bacterium | reverse complement strand
GCTTGACGACCAAATGCCCGGCTACATATTGGTCGTGTTCGGCAGCGCTTTGATCGCCGCTGCCGCCGTCCTGGCCCAGCGAGTCGTCGAGTCGATCACCGCCGCCTACCCAGGCTGATCCCCTTCGAATCAGATACCAGAGTCCTCGAAAGCTCCTTCAAGCTTCAACGGAGAAGCACCGATATACAGGAGTCTCCTAACAGGTACTCGAATGGAAGTTCTGCTGATCGCCGCTGTTATCGGCGTGATTCCCGGATGGATCGCACAGAGCAAAGGCCGCTCCTTTGCAGCCTGGTGGATATTCGGATCGCTCCTCTTCATCGTGGCGCTGCCTATGGCTATCGCACTCAAACCAGAGACCGACGCCCCCGGATTCACCAAGCCCGGCCAGATCCTCGATACTGCCCGGGCGCAGGCCGGAAGTGGGCGCCGCTGTCCGTTCTGCGCCGAGTTCATCCGGCCGGAAGCCCTGGTGTGTCGCTTCTGTGGCAGAGACCTGCCCGAGGCCGGACTCGAGCGCGCCCCAGCAGCGACATCCGTCGTCCCTTCCATGGACGAATCGGCCGTTCCGAAGACGGATGGGCCCTCAGCACGAGTCGACGCCGCTACACCGGCCGCCACCGCCAACCCGGACTCGTCTGTGGCTCGCTGCGGACATCCCAAACGGGAAGGTCACAAGTTCTGCACGACCTGCGGATCGCCGACTGACGAGCCGAGGTGCGGCAACGGTCACGTTGTCGACGACGGTGACAAGTTCTGCGCCGCCTGTGGCGTCGCCCTCGCGCCGGCCGGCGCATGATCTGTCCCAACGGCCACGCCGTCTTCCAAGGGGCGGCCTTCTGTCCCCGATGCGGTGCCGGGCTTCCGGTGCGCCGCTGTCACGAAGGCCACGAGGTGGAGCCGGGGGATCTGTTCTGCGGTGAGTGCGGATCAGCGACGACGCAGCTCCCGGCCGACACCGAAGATCCGAAGTCATCCCCACCGACCGAACCTGCACCGCCCACGAAGACTTCATCCGCTCGCTCGTGGTCATGGATAGGGTTCGGTGTCGTCGCTGGTGCCGCAGCAGCGTTTGCCGTTTACTCGATGATTGCCACCCCGAGCGAGGCGGCTGACGACGCGGTCGCCTCGCCTACCTCGATTGCAGCCACCATTCCGGGCGCATCCCCGCCGGCAACTGCCTCGCCGTCCACCTCTCAGTCACCACCCGAACCGACGACGCCCTCCTCCGCAACGACCCCTACAACGACAACGCCTGCAGCGGGATGCGACATACCCGTTCCACCCGATGAGGAACCGATCGTTTACCACGGTGATCCCGTCTGTGTGGGTGCCTACGGGATCGTTTCGAAGCTCGACGGCAACGCCGAGCGGGCCATCGTCTACCGGCGAACCGGGTCGGGCTGGCAGGAGGCCTCCGAGCTACCTCTGTCAGCGGTCCGGCTTCAGTACGAGCTGGAGGACCTCGGCATGTCCACCGCAGACGCAGCTGAGCTGTGCCGACAATGGGCGGACTCCGACTATCACTGTGGGCTGGAGCGGCCCCTAGAGTGGCTCACGCCGGGCCGCTTCGGACCAGACATCGTCCTGGGCGAGACCGCCATCGCGACCGGAATCGAGAGCCTCGAGGAGTCCTTCGGTCCGGTGCAATACACCACGAACTGCATGAACTGGGTTCCATCTTCGGGCTGGAACACCGTGGAGGTGTGGGCGTGGGACGGGTTCGGTGTGCTGAGCTGGCCGGACCAAGGTGGCACGATCGACGGGTACCACGTGCTCGAACCGGGGCTGGCGACAGAACACGGCCTGCAAGTCGGCGACAGCTATCTGCGTATCCATCACCTCGTCGACTACGTCGACGAGTGGCAGTGGGGCGAACTGAATGTGTTCACTGTCGGCGATCCCGGTGCGGTTAGCGGCGAGGAGTATCGGGGAGGCGTGGTGTCGGCAGCGGCGAAGGTGGGCGTCGTCACGCAACTGTCCGGTGGTTGGGACTGCTATACCCCCTCGCATTGACCAAACCTCGCTTCCGAGGAGCCGTTCCCCTGCTGATCAACTCGCGCACTGCCGACTGAACAGCACCCGGTTCGTTGGACAGCGTTCGTGTCTGTTTCATGCTGCCACC
>CAZUXX010000738.1:0-2131 GCA_964624215.1 uncultured Planctomycetaceae bacterium | reverse complement strand
ATGCTTCTCTGCCGTGCAGACATTGCGAAGCGGAACTCCAGCCGGTCAAATTGAACAATCGCCCTGATTGCGGCAGCGATCCTGGATCGCGATTGAGTCACGCATCCCCTGTTCCGGAGAGTTCGATGAAACTGCTGTCGGTCATCACTGCCGTCTGTCTGGTGCCGGGTCTCCTCTCGGCTGCCGAGGAGTCGTCGGGGTGGATCACCCTGTTTGACGGCAAGAGCCTCGATGGATGGAAGATCAACGAGAATCCCGAGAGCTGGAAGCTCGAAGACGGAGTGCTCACCTGCAATGGCAAGCGGAGCCACATTTTTTACGTCGGTGATGCGGCCCCCTTCCGCGATTTCGAACTGCAGCTGATGGTACTGACCCAACCGAACAGCAATTCGGGGGTCTACTTCCACACAAAGTACCAGGAGACTGACTGGCCTAAGGCGGGCTTCGAATGTCAGGTCAACAATACGTACACCACTGATCCCCGGAAGACGGGCAGCCTGTATGCGGTGAAGGACGTGCACGAGGCCCCGGCTGTCGATAACGAGTGGTGGAAGTACACGATTCGCGTCGAAGGCAACACGGTGACGATTTCCGTGAACGACAAGGTCGTGAACACGTATGTCGAGCCGGCCGACGCGAAGCCGGGGAAAGACTTCGAGCGGAAGCTGGGTGAGGGGACGTTTGCGCTGCAGGCTCATGATCCCGGCAGCACGGTGTCGTTCAAGGACATTCGCGTGAAGAAGCTCGGTTCATCCGACAAGGGGACGGCTGCGAAGAAGGCCGCCGGTGTGGATGTCGGCGATGCCGCGCCGTCATTCACGTTGCTGGATGAAGAGGGGAAGGAATGGAACTCGGATGAGCACTTCAAGGAAGGGAAGACGGTTGTGTACTTCTACCCCGCCGACTTCACCGGTGGCTGCACGAAGCAGGCCTGCTCGTATCGCGACGACTTCGGCAAGCTGAAGGAACGGGGCGTGACCGTTGTGGGGATCAGCGGTGACTCGCCACAGACGCACGCGCTGTTCAAGAAGGCCCACGATCTGAACTTCACGCTGTTGTCGGACCCCGAAGGGAAGGTCGCCGCCATGTTCGGTGTCCCCTTCCAACTGGGCGAGCGGAGCGTCACCGTCGACGGCCAGCAGTTGGTGCGGACTGCCACAATTCAGCGGTGGACATTCGTCGTCGAGGACGGGAAGGTCGCGTCGAAGAATTCGAAGGTCAACGCGGCTGGTGACAGTGCCGCCATCCTCGAACAGGTGGGCCAGGAATAAGCGACCTGCGATCCCTGCGGGACAACTACTGGCGCCGGGATGTGCCCGGAAGGGTCATCCTGGCGTTCTTCTTTTTTGCGGTGACGGTCGGACGACCGGCTCCCGTTTCTGTGCTACCCAACCCCTGACGTTCGCCCACGGCCATGCACGACCCACGTCTTCGAAAGCTCGCGACTGTTCTGGTCGATCACAGCACCAAACTCACAGCGGGTGACCGGGTTCTGATCGAGGCGTTCGACCTCCCCGATCCGCAACTGGTATGCGAACTGGTTTCTCTTGCGGCGGAGCGCGGCGCCATCCCGCTGGTGAGCTGGAAGGAGAACCGGATTCTGCGGGCACTGTACCGCCATGGCACACGGGAGGGGATCTCGCTGATCGGCGACCTTGAACGCCATCGTATGGAGCAGATGGACGCTTACATCGGGATTCGCGGAGCCGCCAACAGCAACGAGTTCGCGGATGTGCCGCGGGAGCAGATGGACCTGTATCAGGAGTGCTGGTGGCAGCCGGTGCATATCGAGACCCGCGTGCCCAAGACGCGGTGGGTGGTGCTGCGGTATCCCACAGCGGCCTTCGCCCAGGCGGCGAAGATGAGCACCGAGCAGTTTGAGGACTTCTACTTCTCGGTCTGCACGGCGGATTATGCCCAGATGGCCAGAAACCAGCAGCCTCTGACGGAGCGGATGCTGGCGGCAGACCGGGTGCAGATCGCCGGGCCGGGGACCGATCTGGAGTTTTCAATCAGGGAGATCCCGGTCATCCCCTGCAATGGTGACCGCAACATCCCGGATGGCGAGGTCTTTACGGCTCCGGTGCGTGACAGCGTGAACGGAGTCATCACCTACAACGCCGCATCACTG
>CAZUXX010000737.1:0-2139 GCA_964624215.1 uncultured Planctomycetaceae bacterium | reverse complement strand
GTTTGATGCGGCAATCGAGTATGCTCCGCCGGAGCACTGGGCTGGAGATGGAGTGCACCCGAGTCCCTTTGGTGCGGCTCTGATGGCACACCACTGGAATGCGGCCGTCAGTCATGGCAGGACTGATGTTGCTCAGAAGTAAGCGTGGAGGGTGGAATTCCCTCCGTTGCAACGTGGGATCGCCGTGAGAGACATCGCGGCGGTTCTCCGCCTGCACCGGCGAATTGTCTTCAGAATCAGGGCGTCTTTCGTGCGCGTGATGGATCGCTTGTGTCGGCTCCGCCTGTGTCTGCCGATACTCACCGCGCTGGCATGTGCCTCGCTCGCGTTGGCCCAACCCGACGCCGGGGCGGAGAGTGTCGATGCCGCTGCGGCTGTTGCCGAGGAGGCTGCGCCGGAGCGGGCGCTACCGACGACCCTGGTCGGCATTTTCGATGCGCTGGGCTGGTGGATCATTCCCTTCGCGATGGCCACGTTTATCGCGGTGTGGTTCACGACCGAGCGTCTGGTGGTCCTCCGCCGCGGCCGCGTAATCCCCAAGCCGTTTGTACAGCGGTTTCTGAAGCTGCTCGACGAAGGGGAACTGGATCGCGATGAAGCGCTCGAGATCTGCATGAAAAACGACAGTGCCGTGGCGCATGTGTTCGCTCACGGTGTACGGAAGTGGGGGAAACCGAGCGTCGAAGTCGAACAGGCGATTATCGATGGAGGTGAGCGGCAGGTGGCCGCACTCAGGAAGCACCTGCGGGTGATCAACGGAGTCGCGACCGTGACCCCTCTGATTGGCCTGTTGGGTACGGTGTGGGGCATGCTCCAGTCGTTCAACGACATTGCGTCCGTCGGGGTGATGGGGAACACGTCGCTGCTCGCGTCTGGAATCGCGCTGGCCCTGGTGACGACGGCAGCGGGGCTGATCATCGCGATCCCGTCACTGATCGCCTACATGTACCTCTCCGGCAAGGTGGACTCGCTGGTGATGGAAATGGACCAGGTGGCACAGAATGTGGTGCACACCGTGTCGGCCGAAGGGATTGCCGAGCGGGCTTCCAAAGGGAAGAAAACATCGTGAGTCGAGCACGAACCGTCCGCAGCTGCGTTCCGGTTTGTTGTGCATGACTCACGGAAGCGGTTGCGGGCCGCGGGTTTCCACGGCGCAATCATGGTTTCCCTCGTGAAATCGTGGTAACGTTCGCGCGAACGAGATTGTCCCTGTCAGCCCCCATACTGCGATGTCCGAGAAACTGCTGAAACTGGGAATTCCTGCCGGGAGTCTGCAGGAAGCGACGGCCGAACTGTTCCGCAAGGCGGGGTTCAACATCACGTTCTCGTCGCGGTCGTACTATCCGTCGATCGACGATCCCGAGATCGAGTGTCTGTTGATCCGCGCGCAGGAGATGGCGCGGTACGTCGAACAGGGAGTGCTCGATGCGGGGATCACGGGGTACGACTGGGTTCGGGAGACGTCGGCCGATGTCATCGAAATTTGCGAACTGGTCTTTTCGAAGGTGAGCCGTCGGCCGGTTCGCTGGGTGCTGTGCGTTCCGAACGATTCCCCGGTGCAATCGGTAAAGGATCTCGAGGGGAAGCGAATCGCTACGGAAGCCGTGGGGCTTACCCGCTCCTTCCTTGCGGAACATGGCGTGACCGCGGAAGTCGAGTTTTCGTGGGGGGCGACGGAAGTCAAACCGCCGCGGCTGGCCGATGCGATCGTCGAGGTGACCGAAACCGGCTCGTCGCTACGTGCGAACGATCTGCGAATCGTGGCCGAAGTTCTGCAGAGCACGACCCGGCTGATCGCGAGTCGCGACGTCCAACACGACCCGTGGAAGCGTCAGAAGCTCGATAATGTGGCGATGATGCTGCAGGCGTGTCTCGACGCCGAGGGGAAGGTCGGGCTGATGATGAATGTTCGCCGCGACGCACTGCAGAAGGTGATCGACATGCTGCCGTCGATGCAGGCGCCCACGGTGTCGCAACTGTCCGATCCGGACTGGCTCGATGTGACGACGATCATCGAATCGTCGTGCGTGCGGACCCTCATTCCGCAATTGAAGGATGTGGGGGCCACGGGGATCGTCGAGTTCCCGATCACGAAGATCATCGAATAAGTGCCTCCGCGGAGCCTTCCGTCGGAAAGAC
>CAZUXX010000736.1:0-2156 GCA_964624215.1 uncultured Planctomycetaceae bacterium | reverse complement strand
GAGTCGGCGCAATCGCTCCGCGTGCTCGTCGCTCTGCACCGCGATCAGCCCGAGCCCGCGCAGCACGCGCGGCTTCCTGCGGCTCTTCGACCTGGGGGCTGTCCTCGGTCGAAGGCTTCGCTTCCTGAGAGACCTCCTGAGCCGCCTCCTGGCGGGTGCGGGGCGGCTCGGCCGGTCGGATGCTCCGCACGCGACCGAATCGATCCGGAGCAATCTGCGGGCGGACCGGAGCAAGCGGTTCCTGCTTTTGTTCAGGCACCGGCTCTTTGGTGTTGCGCACCCGCTCCAGGTGCGCCATCAACTGATCGCGCTCGGGTTCTGTAATGCTCGCCAAAGGCGAGTTCTTGACATCGAGCCCGGCATCGACGCAGTGCTGGATCAGCTCCTTACTGTCGATGTCGAGGTCTTTCGCAAGCGAAAAAATCCGGATCTTCAATCGATCCTCCCGTAACTCGAAATGCCCGGTGGCGGTGGTCTCTCGTGATCAGCACACCCCGGACAACAAACTGACTCATCATCTCATTTCGAACGCCTTCAAAACCGGGCCGGGAATCATGCGGCTCCCCCTCCCTCGTCCGTGGCCCGCCGCTCTTCAGCCTCCGCGGTCATTGCTGCCGCGTCTGAATCGAGTGCTGGCGGCTCTGATTGCTCGTCGGCGCTGGCTGCCTCCAGGGCCTCGGCCTCTTCGGATTCTTCACTGGTGTCGGTGGAATCCTGGACGAGATCTTCACTGACGGCGGCGACTTCAGCAGCGTCAGAGGCGGTCGACTCGGTCGCCACCTCGTTCGCGTAGTGAATCGCCTGACCTGACGTCTCGTCTCCTGACTCGGGGACGGCAGCATCGTCGCTGCCGGCCTCCGCCGCGAGTTCTTCAGCTTCCTGGGACGGCAGATCCGCCGTGGCCGACACAGACTCTGCCGCACGGCGGGCGGTCTGAACCATCTGATCCAGTTCGGCCGACCGCGCCTCGGCGACGCGCACCTCGCGTTCGAGCTTGCGCCGCCGCTCGGTCTCCTGCTCCTGCCGTTCGCTCTCGGCATCCGCGTATTCGATGATTTCTTCGCACTGTTCCTCAGAGAGACCGCTCATCTCCCGGAGCTGATCGGGTTCAATCACGCTCAGGTCGTCAAAGCTGAAGAAGCCCTGCGACACGAGGGATTCCGCCAGTTCGTCCGAAATGTGCGGTACCTGAACGAACGCCTGCACCGACCGGTCCAGTTGCTCATCCAGTTCCTCCTGGGTCATGACTTCGATATCCCAGCCGACGAGCTTGGACCCCAGGCGGACATTCTGGCCCTTTTTCCCGATGGCCAGCGACAACTGATCCTCACGAACCAGGACAATCACACGTCCGAGCATCGGACAGAGGATGACGTCCTCGACCTCCGCCGGTTGCAGGGCATTGGGAATCAGAACCTGGAGTGAATCGTTCCAGCGGACGATGTCAATCCGTTCACCGGCCAGTTCGTCGACGATGCTGCGAATCCGCGAGCCACGAACGCCGACGCAGGCACCGACGCAATCGATGTTGTTGTCGTATGAGGAAACGGCCACCTTGGACCGGTACCCCGCTTCCCGTGCCAGCGAGCGAACCTGGATGATCCCTTCGGCAACTTCGGGAATCTCGACTTCGAACAGGCGGCGAACCAGTTCGGGATGGCTGCGGGAGAGAATGATCCGGACCCGGCTTCCTTGCTTGCGGACTTCGAGGACGATGCAGCGGACCCGTTCGCCGACCCGGTGTGTTTCCCCGGGAATCTGCTCGCTGCGGGGGAGGAGCCCTTCCACCTTGCCAAGATTGACGGTGGCGACCCCCTGATCAACGCGAGTGATCACCCCGTTGACGAGCTGGGCCCGCATCTCTTCGTATTCGTCGTACAGAGAGTCCCGCTCTGCCTCACGGATCTTCTGGATCATCACCTGCTTGGCGGTCTGGGCCGAAATCCTGCCAAGGATTTCGAGTTCCTCCTGGGGGATTGCCTCGCCGTCAAGCTTGACCGTGGGTTCTCCGGAAGTCCGGTCGATATGGACGAACAAGTCCTCTTCTTCGCCGTAGTGCTTCCGCGCCGCGGACAGGATCGCCTGTTCGATTCCTTCGAACACAATGTCTTTGGCGATGTTCTTGTCCCGATGGATCGCATCGACGATGCGGAGGA
>CAZUXX010000735.1:0-2159 GCA_964624215.1 uncultured Planctomycetaceae bacterium | reverse complement strand
GGGTGCTGCGGGATCATCTGCAGTACGTGAAGGAGCGGTTGATCGGAATTGTCAGCCGTGGCGGCTCTCTGCTGGCGAAGTGGATGATCGACCATGGCGAAGAGAACCCGATGTATACGGCGTGGGAAGAGATCTGTGACGTGATGCGGGAGTATGACGTCACGTTCTCGATCGGCGATGGCCTGCGGCCGGGTGGTCTGTCGGATGCCTCAGACCGGGCTCAGCTGGCCGAACTGTGTACGCTGGGCGAGCTTACAGAGCGTGCCTGGCGGAAGGGTGTGCAGGTGATGATCGAAGGGCCCGGGCACGTGCCGTTTGATCAGATCGAGTACAACATGAAGCTGCAGCGGAGGCTGTGTCACGGAGCTCCGTTTTACGTGCTCGGCCCGCTGGTGACGGACATCTTCCCCGGGTACGACCATATCACCAGTTGCATCGGGGCGACGGCGGCGGCGTATCACGGGGCGAGCATGCTGTGCTACGTCACACCGAAGGAGCACCTGGGGCTGCCGAAGAAGGATGATGTGAAGCAGGGCTGCATTGCCTACAAGATTGCGGCGCATGCGGCAGACGTTGCGCTGGGCATCCCCGGGACGCGGGATCGGGATGACGAACTGACGAAGGCCCGGGCGGCGCTGAACTGGGAGAAGCATTTCGAACTGAGCTTCGACCCGGATACGGCCCGCGCGTATCACGACGAGGATCTCGACGTCGATACCGACTTCTGTGCGATGTGCGGTCATGACTGGTGCAGTGTTCGCATCAGCAAGGAGATCGTCGAGTTCGCCAGCGGCAAGGACGGGAAGTATCAGTGGGATCGGGCGAAGGTTTCGGCCGCACTCACTCCCGAGCAACAGGAGATTCTCCAAAGCCGCGGTGTGCTTTCTCCTGACGAGATCCACAAGCTCGCCAGCAAGACCCGCAAGGCGGTTGGTGCCGAGAATGGAGCGAAAGCCACCTGTCACAGCGACTACGTGGATGGCGAGACCGCCCGCATCAAGCAAAGCGAACTGGTTGAACTGGAGTTGTAGAGCAGGCCTGATGAAGGCCCGTCCCGGATCCGAGAGCTTTGCAGATGCCCCGGCCGCGCGTTGTTGTCACTGACTTCATTACCGAACCTCTGACCCTCGAGCGGGAAGTCTTCGGTGACGCCGCAGAGGTGATCGCCCTGGAGGCCCGCAGCGAAGCGGAGCTTGACGAGCGGCTGGACGAAGCCGATGCGGTCATGCTGTACCACTTCATCACGCTGGGTCGGGAGACGATCGCACGACTTCAGAAATGCCGGCTGATCGTGCGGTGCGGCGTGGGAGTCGACAATGTCGATCTCGCTGCGGCGCGTGAGCGGGGAGTCCCGGTTGCGAATGTTCCCGACTACGGGTCGGAAGAGGTGGCGGATTCGGCGATCGGGATGCTGCTGTCACTCACCCGGGGCATCCATCTGTTCAACCAGCGGATGCTCCGTCGTGCGGGGGACTGGATCTATTCGCAGGCGCGGCCGTTGCACCGACTGCGGGGACGCACGCTGGGGCTGGTCGGTGTCGGCCGGATTGGTACAGCGACCGCGCTGCGGGGCAAGGCTCTGGGACTCAACGTTCTGTTTTACGATCCCTTCGTGCCGGATGGTTACGACAAGGCGATCGGCGTGCCGCGGGTGGAGTCGCTGGAGGAGCTGCTCGGCCGGTCGGATATCGTGAGCCTGCACTGCCCGCTGACGGAGCAGACGCGGCACCTGATGAACCCGAGTACCGTTTCACAGATGAAACGGGGGGCCTATCTGGTCAACACAGCACGCGGCGGCGTGGTCGATCCGGCGGCTGTGCTGAAGGGGCTGGAGTCGGGTCATCTGGCGGGCGTTGCGCTCGACGTTCTGGAGACGGAACCTCCGCGGAATGATGACCCGCTGATTGTGGCATGGCGTGACCCGAGGCATCCGGCGCACGACCGGCTGATCCTGAATCCGCATTCGGCCTTCTATTCGGAAGAAGGACTGGATGACATGCGGATCAAAGGGAGTCGCAACTGCCTGCGTGTGCTTCGTGGAGAGCCGCCGCGGAATGTGGTTAACATGGTCGAGGCGTGAGGCGGCACGGATCCCGGTTGGCACCGGGCGAGTCCGGAGACGAGCGGTGCGACTGGAGCGGCGTTCTCCTGATGCGGAC
>CAZUXX010000734.1:0-2164 GCA_964624215.1 uncultured Planctomycetaceae bacterium | reverse complement strand
CGGTGCGAGCACGGCGACGCTGGGAGAGCTGCGGGCCCGGTCGGACTGCGTCGTGGCGTGGCGGTGTGATCCGGTGGTGAGTCATCCACGGTTTGTCGAGCGATTTCTGGAGTCGCGTGGCCGGTTCGTCCCTGATGGTCGCCACGGACGACATCTGGTCGTCATCGATTCGGAGCCGACGGCGACGTCGGAGATGGCCGACACGTTCATTCCGCTTGAGCCGGGAAGGGACATCGAGTTTCTGACGTCGCTGCGGGCTGCGGTTGCCGGACTGCTGCCGGGCGCAGCCAGGTCGGATGCGATTGAAGATGCGGCCGTCCATGAGTTGGCCGAGCGGATGAAGCAGGCCCGCTACGGAGCACTCCTGTTCGGTGACGGATCGGCAGTGGGACCGGTTCCTCATCTTGCGGTCGAAGGGCTGTGTCGCCTGGTGACCGAACTGCATCGTCACACGCGGTGGGTCATTCAGCATCTCGCAGGCGGTACGGCGGGGGCGGAGAATGTGCTGGCGTGGCAGACGGGCTTTCCGGCTGCCGTGAGCTTCGCCCGCGGGTGGCCCAGGTACGGCCCGGGCGAGTTCTCAGCCGAGACGTTGCTCGCCCGTGGTGAAGTCGATGTCGCCCTGGTTGTGGGCAGCGCGGGTGTCGACCACCTGTCGCCGGCGGCACGGGAGGCGCTCGGAAGAATGTCGACGATCGTTCTGGAGCCGCAGACCTCTCAAAGCACGTTCGCCGCTTCGGTGCGGTTTGCGACCGGAGTTCCGGGGATCGACCATCCGGGGATGGCGACCCGGATGGATGGTGTGCTCGTGCCGCTGCGGAGGCTTGTATCCACGGGTCTGCCGACGAGCGAAGCGATCCTCAACGAGCTGTCGGAGCGACTGGGGAGTTACGGGCTGAGCGGCCCGTGAGATCGTGTGCGGTCTGAGCGATTATCAGCGGCGGTTTATTGCTTGGACTTCCGTCGCCGTTGGGAGGATCGCTGATCGTCGTCGTGCGAGGTTTCGACCTTTTCGAGCAGGGCCCGGTAGTGCACGAGACATTCCTCGACCATGGTCCGCAGTGAGCGGGCCTCCCGCTGCTGATCGACGGCCATCTCCGAGAGCGGTTTCAGCCAGCCCTGCATCAGATTGAACTGAGGTTCGAGAATGTTGTAGACGGTTTTGGGCAAGCGGTTGATGACTGTGATGCGGTCCGGTCGGGAGTCTTCCGGATTGGCGGCGTGAGCCGCGGGAACGGGGAGCTGCTCGGGCCATTTGACCTCGATGGGAGGGACGCTCAGCGATGGCAGATCGACGTTGATCGGTCTGTCTGCCATCTCGGCCAGGTGTACGAGACTGGCGTTGAGGCGGTCGGTCAATGAGCTGAGTTGTTCGCCGAGTTGCGTCTGGCTTTCGAGCAGGCGCATCACCTGGGGATCGTCTGCGCTGCGATCGGCAATGGCGGAACCGCTTTGCGTCACCGCCTTGCTGATGGCGTCGAGTCCGTCGGTGAAGGTGGAGAGGGTGGCGATCACCTGTCCGACCTTGTCATCAGTGCCGACGCCTCGGAGTTTGACGTTCTGCCGGTAGGTGCGGCGGATGTCGTCCCAGCGGTGCTGCTCGTCGGACGTGAGAATGCCGAGGAGTTCCTTGAACTTGAGCAGGTTGGCTTCGGTTCCGCTGGTGAGAGTCTGGGCGTCGTTCTGATAGCTGGAGATGATGAGCGACTGCAGTTCGTCGTCGTTCATCACGGGCAGGACCTTGGCGGCGATTCTGTTCATGTTGCGGTAGGAGCCCTGCAACAGGAACGGCGGTTCGGTGCGATAATCGTCGTGCTGTGCGGCGGAGCGGATGTATTCGCGGTTGACCATGAGCACGACATCGCGAACGCGCATCAGCTTCGTCATGGTGCTCACAAACTCGGTGAGTTCGACGACGGAGTAGTTCCCTTCGAACTCGATTCCTTCGAGATCGAGCGGGCCTGACGCCTGTTGCCGCCGGGCGCGATCGGCGAGCCGGATGACTTCGTAGACGTCCTGTTGCGAACGAGCGGCGAGCCTGGCGAGCACCGGATTACTCGTGAGGGCGTTTTCGAGATAGCTCATCTCGAAGGCTTCGGCCGAGTCACCGATGATTTCGCCGAGGTTATAGATGTCGGCGCGATTGGCGAGCATGTCGGGGATG
>CAZUXX010000733.1:0-2171 GCA_964624215.1 uncultured Planctomycetaceae bacterium | reverse complement strand
ATCGGGTAGGCCCATTCCTCGTCGACTGCCAGTTTCTCGGCAAAGGTGCCCTGCCTGCCGAACAGTGACTGATTGCTGCCCCAGACGCGGTCACCGGGCTGGAACCGCGAGACGCCGGGGCCAACTTCTTCGACGACACCGGCGAAGTCACAGCCGGGGATGGCAGGGAGCTGGGGCGTCATGGGAATGGTTCCGGCCCGGATGTACGTGTCGATGGGATTGACCGACGCGGCCTCCACGCGCACGAGGATCTGTCCCGGTCCTGCTGTCGGATCGGGCTGTTCCCCGTACAGGATGACACTCGGGTCTCCGGTTGTTTCGAAGTAGGCAGCATTCATCGGGAAAACCTCCTCAGAAGCGACAAGCGGGGCATCACGCAGGACTGCGTGGCGTCAGGCATTCTTGCGCATGTTGCCGGGATCGTCGACCGGTTGGAGAGATCCCGTGTCTGATTCGGCGAACGGCTGGTGAAGGGGACTGTTGGAGTCCGGGCAGCTTCGCGAGAACAGGGAAGAAAGTCCCCCGGGATTACGCCGCTTTGTCGTCTCGACTACCCTGCCCATCCAGCTTGCTGAAATCACTCCATGCAGAGTTGCACGTGACGCTCGGAATGTTTGTTCGACCCGGCTTCGGTGACTGGCTTTCGCTTCTGTCACTGGGCCATTGTCTGTTGTTCCCGGTTTGTATTGCGATTCTGTTGCGGCATCAGCGGAACCCGGCGACGGCCGTCGCCTGGCTGATGACGGTAATTTTCATTCCGTACATTGGTGCGTTGCTGTTCGTGGTCTTTGGAGTGAACCGTGTCCGTCGGCGTCGTCGGCTGCGTCGGCGACAGGATGCGACCTCACGAGCTCTGGCGACCCTCGACACCGATCGTCATCGCAATCCGCTGGATCCTGATTTGTCCCAGCTGGGGAGCATTCCCCGCCGGATTACCGAGCTGACGCACCGGCTGACCGCGATTCGCTGCACGTCCGGGAACTCGGTCGAGGTGATTGCCGAGTCGAAGAATGCCTTTCAGGCGATCGAAGACGCGATTCGTCGGGCGAAGCACGTTATTGCCGTGCAGTACTACATTTACCGCCCGGATACCGTTGGCACCCGCATTCGGGATTTGCTCATCGAGCGGGCACAGCACGGGGTGAAGGTCCGTTTTCTGTATGACGGGATCGGGTCGTGGGCACTCAACAAGCGATTCCTCAAACCGATGGTGGAGGCGGGGATCCATGTTGCTCCCTTCCAGGCAGGGCGTCACTTTGTCGACCGCTGGTCGATCAATCTCCGGAATCACCGCAAGATTGTGATTGTTGATGATGCCGTGGCGTTCACCGGCGGGCTCAACATCGGTGATGAGTACCTGGGCAAGAATCCGCGGTGGGGCTACTGGCGTGATACGCATCTGAGGCTGCGGGGGCCGATCGTCCAGCAACTGCTCCAGGTGTTTCAGGAAGACTGGTACTACTCGGTCGGGGAGCACTTCGAGCCGCTGCAGATCGAGATGGATCCGGACAACATGCCGGGCCAGGTGCTGGCGCAATTGATTGCCGATGGTCCGCATCTGCATCTGCGACCGCTGCAAATGGTGCAGTTGTCAGCCATCCTGGACGCCGAGGAGTCGGTGACCATTTCGACCGGCTACTTCGTCCCGCCGGAGGCTCTGCAACAGGCCCTGTGCACGGCGGCCGCGCGGGGGGTGCGGGTCCGGATTCTTGTGGCCGGTCCGTCAACGTACTGGTACACGCTGTGGTCGGGGCGTTCGTACTACCTCTCGCTGTTGAGGGCCGGGGCCGAGATTTACGAGTACATGGGAGGATTGTTCCACGCGAAAGTGCTGACGATCGACCATTGCTGGTCGCTTGTAGGGACACCGAACTTCGACTTCCGCAGTCTCGAACTCAACTTCGAGGTCGCTGTGGCGTTCTATAGCCGCACGATTGCCCGGCAGCTCGACGAGCAGTTCGAAGAGGATCTGAAGAAGTCGGTGCGGATCGATCTGGAGGAGTGGAGGAATCGTCCGCTGCTGCGGGTGATGGGGGAGAACTTTTGTCGTCTGTTCGCCCCGTTGTTGTAGGGGCGAGTGCAGTTGCGGGATGGCTTCGGGTCGACCTTCGCGGGAGCAGACAGGAAATGGTCAGGCTGGACACCCCTCCGGTTGGCGGCTAGATTCAACG
>CAZUXX010000732.1:0-2180 GCA_964624215.1 uncultured Planctomycetaceae bacterium | reverse complement strand
GTTTGAGCACCGGTTCCGAGGGAGCCCGCTTCCGCGTCGGATCGCTGAAGTGCACATACTCCAGCGGCTCCCGGGTGATTCGCAGTGGCTCGACGAGAATGTTGCCGAATCGACGACTCTCATTGAGGGCGAGCTCGTGACCGGGCGGCAACTCGACTGACCGTTCGAAGATTCGAACCGTCCCCTCTTCGTCCATGGGGTCGCGAATGTTCTCCAGCTGATGTCGAATCGCGCGGTTCCCCTGAGTCAGCAGCAGGTAGATCAGTGCGATGGTCACCACACTCGCATAGCTGAGCAGGATGATCAAAAGCAGCGGGACCTTGGTCGGAGCGGCTGGCTGCGCTGCCCCCGAGGAGGCACTCGTCGTTTTTGGTGACGATGGACTCAGTGGAGCCGGTTCGACACCCGGATGGACACCACTGTCCTCAGCAGCCTCGGAAAACGTCGGAGTCTGCTCTGAAGACGGGAACACCTCGCCGGCGGGGACAGATGCTGGTGGCGTCGGCGCCGGGGCAATGAACATCGG
The DNA here is from genome assembly GCA_964624215.1 of uncultured Planctomycetaceae bacterium. GTDB lineage: Bacteria > Planctomycetota > Planctomycetia > Planctomycetales > Planctomycetaceae > CAZUXX01. The sequence goes on along the minus strand of CAZUXX010000732.1, from coordinate 1,654 downwards.
CTCCGTCTCAGCCGAGTCGTCGTCCAGTCGTCCCTCTTCGCCACTCACCAGAACGTCTGTGGACCCGTCTGAATGGTGAGGAATCATCGGCGTGAAGACGTGGGAATCGGCGAACGCTGATTCCGCTTCCGGACTCTCCGCTTCGACAGGAGGTTTCTCGTCGACAGGAGGCTGGCCGGGCAACTTTTCCGAAAGGATGTGCGACTCGCCCGCATCGGAGGCGTCCGCCGGATCGTCCTGCCCGGCTGTGCCGGTCGCTTCGGTCATCACCGCCGAATCAGGATCGTCCACTTCACGGATCTGGTCGAATTTCGGGACGGAGTCTCCGGGACGCATTGTGTCAGTCACTCTCGGTGGGATTCGTGTCCGGTATCGCGACGTTCCTTAAGTCTACTCCTGTCAGGCGCTGCCCGCGAGACATGAGGACCGTCTCGCCCCGGCCGACAGTCGCCAGCAGGCGGGGTCGCCCGAACTGCTCAATCGCCTCCAGGTTGCTCTCATGGGATCCGTCGTCGTCCGGACCCGACCGGCACAAGACGACCGCGGCAACCTCCAGCCCCCGACGTCGGGCACAATCCAGTGTCATCAGTGTGTGGTTGATGGTCCCCAGTCGGTCAGCCGCAACGACCACCAGTGGAAAGCCCACTCGTGCAGCGAAGTCGGCGAACAGCAGCCGCTCGGTCAGCGGGGCATAGAACCCCCCCGCTCCTTCCACCACAACAAGCTCCGCATGCCCGCTCCATCGATCGAGGCCGGTGAACAACAGTTCCTCGTCGACAAAACGCCCCTCGGCCGCAGCGGCAGCCGGCGGTGACAGTGGTGCGTGAAAGCATTGCGGGCAGACGAGGTCCCGTTCTGCCGGTGGCACGACCGCCGACGCCAGAGCCTCGACATCAGTCCAGTGAGTTCCCCCCTGATCGTTTGTCTCCGCGCCACTGCAAACAGGCTTGTAGACCCCCGCGCGAATGCCGGATTCGTGGAGGGCCTGCAGGAGCGCACGTGCGACCCAGGTCTTGCCGATGCCGGTATCGGTGCCGGTAACTGTCAGTCCGTTCACAGTGGTCAAGTGAAGAAGGGATTGAATTGGAGTTCGAACGCGCCCGGATCCAGACGTCGTCGCCCACGTTGGTGACATTGCCGGGGGCTACCGTAAGGGCAATCTCGCCGGAAATGGCCCGAGAGAGCGGGAAAAGTTTCCCGGCTGCGGGGAGCTCATGTGATTGACCTTCCTGCCCTTGGGAATGAGGAAAACAGGGTGCGGGGCTTGGTTGTCACCCTTCTGGCATGTTGCCATTATTCGAAAGGTCTGACGAAGCGAGCCTCGCTTCGTGCGCCCGCCGATCACACTGTGGATCGCGGGATCGCTCTCGATCTCATCAGACGCATCATGGCAGATCAACCGAAAAGCACTGCTGACATTCTTGCCGCGATTCGGAAGCGTCAGGCCGGTGGGGGCCAGGAAAATCCTCCGCCCGCAGACGAGTCCGCGTCGGCTGAATCGGCTTCGCCCGCTCAGGCGGAATCGCCGGCTCCGGAGGGGCAAGGTGCCGCCGCGACTGAGTCTCCCCAGCCAGCCGCCGAGAAGCCGAAGGGGACTTCGGATATTCTCGCGGCCATTCGGGCCAGGAGCGCTGGGGCGGCAAAGCCTGAAGGG
>CAZUXX010000731.1:0-2181 GCA_964624215.1 uncultured Planctomycetaceae bacterium | reverse complement strand
TCTCCCGCAGCGCCGCCAAGGCTGCCTGCGACGACGGGTAATCTGTCAGGAACACCGCCGGGAACTGCGCCAGCCACGGCTCGACACACTCGGCAAGCAGCACGTTCCTCCATTCGTCGAGGTCCAGCTGCTGGGGATCACCCGGAACCCGGATCCCATGCCGACGCGCCAGTTCTGCGAGCCCATCCACATCCAGGTCGAGTACGCGCTCACCGGTCGCACGTTCGAACGCTTCGTCATACGTGTAACGAGGGAACGGTTCCTCTCCGAGGGCGCCGGCCGAAGGCCCCGCGACATCCCCGACCCTGCGGATCAGGTCTTCAACCACCTGCATCTGGTCTGCGTCTGTCGTTCCCGTACGGTACCACTCGACGAGTGTGAACTCCGGATTATGTCGCGGACCGACCTCGCCTCCGCGAAACGATCGGGTGATCTGGAAGATCGCATCCGCCCCGGCGGCCAGCAGCCGCTTCATCGCAAACTCGGGAGACGTCTGCAGGAAGCACCGCTCGCCACCCACATCGACTTCAATCGGGTCGATCCAGCGATCGATACACGTCTCCCGGGAGAGCAGGGGAGTCTCGACTTCCCAGTAGCCTCGCGTCAGAAAGAACGCGCGCACGACCTGCAACAGCCGGGACCGCTGCCGGAGAACCTCCAGAGACGCCGTGGGCTGCCAGTCACCGGCAGAATCCCTGGACATGAATTCACTCCGCCTGCGGCTGCGGGAGTGTGACCCCGGCCGCCTTCAACAACGACTCAACCTCCTTGCGCAACGCCCGGAGCGGAACCGGCTGACGCAGCACTCGAACCCGATCCGCTGCATCAGCATCCACCGGCTGAAGATCCGGCTGATTCTCACCCAGCACGAGAACTGCTCCCATCCGCTGCATCGAATCCGCCGCGCGCGCCCGTTCAAAAAGGTCCGGCACATCCCCCTCGACGTGCTGGGCCATCAGCACAAGGCAATCCGGTGCCTGTTGACCAATCCGCGAAACGGCACGCTCCGCATCGGTCATCAGCAGCACGCGGTAGCCATGCCGGGAGAAATAATCCCGCAACAGGTCCTGGTGCTTCGGTCGGCTCTCGATACACAGGATCCGCGGCGTCCCCGGCGTCGACGTGGCACTCGCAGCCGCCTGCGATGAACCGACTCCCAGTGACTTCAGAGCGCTCCTGAGATCGGCCGACACTTCCGCCGCTGTCTGGTAGCGCAGGTTCGGGTTCGTGTGCAGCAGACGATCCACAACGTCGGCGACGCTGTGTGGAGTCCGCGGAGAGATCGACGTGATCGGTCGCACATCCCGATACCGGCTGAACCGCTTTCGCTCCTCACGCGACTTCGTACGCGGGTAAGGCGGCTCACCACTGAGCAATTCGTAGAGAATCGTCCCCAGAAAATAGAGGTCGCTGCGGGGATCATTCCGCGGAGCATTGCTTCCCCGCTCCAGGGTCGAATACTCGACTGCCTGCTGCAGGTCCGGTGCGTCCGCTCGATTCAGCGTCGACTCATCTGCCCCCAGACCGAAGTCGATCAGCTTCACCGTCCCCTGGCTGCTCATCAGCACATTCGTGAGCTTCAGATCACGGTGTGTGATCCCCAGATTCAGCGCATACTGCAAAGCGTCGGCAATCTGCACCCCGTACTGGCAGGCTTCTGCCGGCTCGAGCTTACCGCGAATCTTCAGAAAGTCGCGAAGGTTGCCCCCCTCCACGAATTCCATCGTGATGAAGTGCAGGCCCGATTCTTCTCCGACAGAATGAATCGGAACGATATGCGGATGCTTCAGCCGCTGGCCAAGCTCCCCCTCGCGGCGAAACAGCCGGGTGATGTCCGCATCCTTCGACCAGCGGTCGCGGAGAACCTTGATTCCGATTGACCCGTTGTCGTCGATGCGGGCACCCCGATAGACGCGGGCAAAGCTCCCCGCGGCAATCATGTACAACAGCTTGCAGCCGCCCAGAACGAGACCCGACGTATCCCGCTTCGCCAGCTTCTCCACCTGGAACGCAGTCAGAACCTGCTTCCGCTGCAGCACTTCCAGAAACGCAGCTTCGTCCCCGTTCGGACCCACAGCCTCCAGACCCCAGCGCAGCTGTCCCAACTCTGCAAGTTGCAGCCGCGCAATCAGGTCGAAGCCGAGATCGCCCGGGAAGACGGCCTTCTGGCTGACCGGCGAG
>CAZUXX010000730.1:0-2192 GCA_964624215.1 uncultured Planctomycetaceae bacterium | reverse complement strand
ACTGCAGTCGCGGGTGACTGAACTCCCAGCGGCCGCTGCTGCGCTTCGGTTTTCCGGACCACAACATCCAGTCGCCGTCTGTCAGTCGCCGGAGCATCCAGGGCTGGTTGAACCAGACACCACGGACGTAGCCTGTGCCGCAATCAAGGACGGCGGCGACGATCGTTTTGCCGGTCCTGGTGCGGCGGGAATCGATATCGACGACGCGGCCCCGGACTGTCTGTTCGGTCTTTCCTGTCAGCTCGTCGGGCTGGACGACGGTCGAGAGGTCGAGCAGCTCCCGTGGCAGATGCCAGAGGAGATCCTCGACGGTTTCGATTCCGAGCTTGCGCAGCAGTTCGGCCCGTTGCGGCCCGACTCCCGGGAGGTACTGGGCCAACTTCTGAAGCGGTTCAACAGACATCGCGGCGGTCGTCCGGGCTCGCGAGGGCGATTGCTCGCCCGGGAGTCGGCAATCAGTGGAGCGTCCGGAAATCGAGGCTGGCGATCAGAGAGTGGCAGATCGAGGACCAGGCGGACAGTCGTGCCGCGTCGTCATCACCGGCGCGATCGAGAACGGATTGCATCAGTTCCCGCTCGGCAGGCATGGGGAACCTTCCCAGGGCCAGCTGGAAGGCATGGTCGAGACGATCAGTATCGGTTGAGTGGGATTGAAGTAAGCGTTTTGCCGCTTTCTCGGCCTGCTCCAGAACGAACGGATTGTTCAGCATGAGCAGCGACTGCGTGGGGAGGATTGTCGATGTGCGGCGGCCGACCGACAGGTTCGGATCGGGAAAATCGTAGACGCTGAACAATTCGGGCAGCCGGTTTCTGAAGACCGGGAGGTAGACGGCCCGGCGTCCGTAGTCGAATTCGTATCCGTATTCGGTGCGGGTCCCGGGTCGGACACCGGGGCCTCCGAGAGTCGGATCGAGTTGTCCGGAAAACGTCAGGATGGCGTCGAGCAGGGCTTCTGCCTGCAAGCGACGACGGTTGTGGTGACTGAGAAGCCGGTTCTCGGGGTCGGCCTGAAGGGACTTTTCGCCAGGAGCCGAGCTTTGCCGATAGGTGCCGCTGAGGACGATGCGACGGATCAGCGATTTGACGGACCAGCCATCCTGCATGAACTGCAATGCCAGGTGATCGAGCAGTTCGGGATGCGAGGGCTGTTCGCCCTGAGTGCCGAAGTTGTCGACCGTCCGGACGATGCCGGTGCCGAACAGGTGCTGCCAGACCCGGTTGACGAATACCCGTGCCGTGAGCGGGTTCTGAGGGTGGGCGATCCACTGCGCGAGTTCCAGCCGTCCGCTGGTTTGGGCTGTGATCCGGGGAGGTTCGTCGATCGCCACGACCTGCAGAAAGCCCCGCGGCACAGGCTGCCCCAATTGCCGGGAGTTGCCACGAATGCAGATACGGGCATCTCCCAGTTCTCCCTCGACTTCCTCGGCCACGGCGATCACGGTGTCGGGGGGAGTGAGTTTCTTCTCGAGGTTCTGCTGACGTTTACGGAGCTGTGCGGCCTTCTCCTGTTGATCAGCAAGTTCTGCAGTCAGCTTCTGTGCCTGTTCGGTATCTGACGATTCGGGATCGAGCCGGATGAGCCGGACCGCATCGGCAACGACGACACCCGAGCTGCCTCGCGTGGAAATGGTCACGACCGCTCTGGTGTCGAACTTCCAGGTTCCAAGTGTGTGGCCGTTCGATTCGGAGGGGAGTGTTCTCTGGTCGATTCGCGTTTCGAAGACCCCGTCGGCGTGTTCCACCTGGATGAGTGCATTGGGGCTGCGGTTCGGGCTCGTCGTGTAGGTGATTGCGATGTGATATTGCCCCGGCGTGACGTCGACAGTGTACCGGGCTGAACGATCTCCACCGGTTGCGTGCCGGTAGCCCTCACCGACGAATCCTTTCACGCTGCGACTTTCGGTCCATTCTCCTTCCAAGGTGGCGGCCGAATCGTCGATCGTGAGTGCCGACTCTCCAAGCTTTGCCTGAGTCTGCTCAATCGCCTGCTCGGCGGTTTTCAGCTTCTTCTTGAGCATGGCCAGTTCGGCCTCGATCTCTTTTCTCTTTCGGACGACTTCCGGGGGATCGGGGAGTGGCACCTCGACCCAGCGGGCGACATTCCCGTCGACCAGAGAGCGTGTGCTGCGAAAGATGCCCGCCAGGGCGTAGTAGTCCTCGACCGGGATCGGATCGAACTTGTGATCGTGACA
>CAZUXX010000729.1:0-2195 GCA_964624215.1 uncultured Planctomycetaceae bacterium | reverse complement strand
CCAGTTGATCCAAGACCGTTACCAGCCGGGTGTCTCCGCGAAGGAACTGGCGGAAGGTCTTGGGCGACCACCCAATTCGGTCTATCAATCGCTGGGGCGGATCCGCCGGGTCCTGATGGAGTGTGTTCAGCGGGAACTTGCTCTCAGAACAGGTTGAGTCAGCCAGGTCAGGTGTGCCAAAGCAAGTCGGGCCAGAAACCCTTCGTTCAGAAGATCTTGGATTCCCTGCCGGGAAGCAGTTATCGAAGTTGAATGGCGCTGATGCCCGATTCCCGTCGTGAACTTGCGGACCTCGTGAATGCCCTGTGTGACGGGCGTTTGACGCAGTCGGAGTGCGCGAAGCTGGAGCGGCTCGTTCTTGCGGATGCGGAGTCGCTGCAGTGGTATCTGCGGCAGGTGGAAGTCCACGGGCTATTGCACTGGGATGCGGCGTGCGGTGAAGCGGTCGCCGGTCAGGGAACGCTTCTCTCTCCAGCCTTGGCGCAACCGGCGCGATCGCCGGCGCGGCGGAGCTGGGTCCAGGCAAGTGTTGTGGCGGCTGTGATGTTGTGCCTGGCAGGCGTGTGGATGCTGACGAACGGAGGTGGCGGACCCGACCAGCCGGGACCGCTGGCCGATGGCGTCGACGCTGGACGTTCTGATTCCGCCGAGGCGACTCCGGATGTAGTGTCCCCGGAGAGGGAGGCTGCGCCCTCCATTGTGCGATTGACACCCCGTCCGGTGCATCCGCCGGGTGCTGCTGGTTCTGCTGATCGGACCGGGGAACCGATGTCGCCTTCCGCGGAGGGGACCGAGCCTGCTGCGATGGCCTCAGGCGGACATCACTCGTCTTTGGCGATGGTGGATCGCATTAACGAGGCCCTGGTGGCCTACTGGCAGGAGCACGATGTTGTTCCGGCAGGCGAGGCGGATGATTTTGAGTGGTATCGTCGGGTGCATCTGCATCTGGTGGGGCGAATTCCCGAAGCGGATGACGTTATCAGCTTTCTCGAGGACGACGCGCCGGACAAGCGGGCTGCGGTCGTGGACGATTTGCTGAGTGATCCGCAATTTGCCCGGCATGCCGCGAAGGTCTGGAGCAACCTGCTGATCGGACATACATCTCCCAGGCAGGTGAACCGTCCTGCGTTCGAGAAGTTTCTCCGGGAGCAGTTTCATCGAAATCGTCCGTGGTCGGAGACCGTCGCGCGAATGATCTCGGCCGAGGGGTACGACGATGAGGATGGGGCGACGAATTTCCTGCTGGCTCACGTGAACAATGAGGCGGTGCCGGCAACGGCAGTGACGTCGCGGGTTCTGCTGTGCGAGCAGGTACAGTGCACCCAGTGTCACGATCATCCCACGGGTGAATGGAAGCAGGACCGGTTCTGGGAGCTCAATTCGTTCTTCCAGCAGACGGACATTGTGCGGCATCGCCGGTTCGATCCTCAAAGCGGCGAGCGTCTGGCAGACCGGCTGGAACTGGTGAATCTGCCCCTGGGAGGTCCGACCTTCTACCAGGATCGACAGTCCCGGATGAACGTGGCCTATCCCCGGTTTGCCGGACGGGAGGTGGCCCCTGATGAGGATGTGAATCGTCGCGAGGAGCTTGCGCGGCTGTTGACGGAGGGGGATCCACCGCAGTTGGCGCGGGCAATGGTAAACCGTACGTGGCAGCAGTTCTTCGGGTACGGGTTTACAGACCCGGTTGACGACATGGGGCCGCACAATCAGGCGGTGATGCCGGAGTTGCTGGAGGATCTGGCGGGGGCGTTCGTGGCGTCAGGCTACGATGTGAAGCAACTGATCCGGTGGATTTGCCTGTCGCGGCCGTATCAGCTGGCTTCTGTCATTACGGAGGAGAATGCTTCCGACAAGCCGGGGAGCGGCTTGCCGCCCCTGTTCAGCCGCGCTTATGTGAGGCCCATGTCGGCCGAGCAGCTGTTCGATTCGCTGCTGACGGCGACGCATGCAGACAGGGCGGGAATTCGCTACTGGGACGAGGCGGAGGAACGTCGCCGTGCCTGGCTGGAGCAGTTCTACCAGGCACTCGACAATGATGAGAATGCGGAAGACGATTCGTTTGAAGGATCGCTGACCCAGACGCTGGTAATGATGAACGGCGAGTTGATTCGCCAGGCGACGACGCCGCGTCCGGGGACGGTGCTGTCTCAGATTCTGAATGAACCGGCCAGTGACGAAGAGAAGATTCGTCT
>CAZUXX010000728.1:0-2202 GCA_964624215.1 uncultured Planctomycetaceae bacterium | reverse complement strand
ATCCAGTGGCGGGCCCAACGTTCTCCGTAATGATCTGAAGCAAGCAGGCGGTCGATCAACTTTTCCCAGGCGAGCGGATCGGGATCGTTGACGAAGTCTTCGACCTCCTCTGGAGTGGGCGGGAGGCCGATGAGGTCGAAGTAGGCGCGGCGGATCAGGACACGGCGGGATGCCGGCCCGTTGTGAACGAGGCCAGCCTCGCGGAGCCGGGCATTGGCAAGTCGATCGACCGGATGGCGGTCTTCGTCGGCGTTGTCCGGAGGAGGGAGCGGGACTTCTTTGAGGGGCTGGAACGACCAGAACTGGCGGTCTTCGTCCGAGACCTGCATTGCTCCGGGAGGATCGGCCTGCTTCTCGACGAGCGGTTTGTCGTAATGCGACCCGAGGTCGATCCACCGCCGAATGAGGTCGATCTCCTGCTGGGGAAGTCGGGGTTCCTGGAAGGGCATCGCTGGTTCGCCACGATGCTCGACGAGATCGACGAGGTAGCTGTCTTCGGCGGTTTCGTTGACAAAACCGCTGTCGAGGAGGGCCTCGCGGGTGGCGAGGTCAAAATCTCCCTTGACGGAGCGGCCGCCGTGGCAGTTCAGGCAGCGCATGGTGAGGATCCCGCGCACCTGCTCGCGAAACAGCTTGGTCCCCTGTTTGGCCTTGTCGGCGTGATCGGCCGGGACCGCGGCGGCCGATGGTGGGGGTTCGTCGGGGTAAGCAGGGGCCCCTGTGACGAGGGCGAGAAGAAGTGCGGTCGTGGCGAACGGAATTCGCATCATCAATGCCCCGGCGTTGATGAGTCTGCGGTGGTGAGTGTGTGCGACAGGGCTCTGGTGACGGCGTGTGGACGACGGATCGTCGGGATCACAGATGGATTCCGACGTCAGAATCCCCGGAACATCGCGCCAGAAACAGTTGCGTGTCTGTCGATCCGTTCATCGTAAGGGGATTGCGGGAGGCAATCCAATCCTGCGGGTGGGTGCTGCTGCTGCTTCGGTCATCGCGGGCGCCGTCGATCGTGGTGGGACGGGCCGGTGCGTTCGCCGGGCACCGTGTCGCTGTGAACACCGTGTCGTTGCGGTCAAGGATGTGGTTGCGGTCGCAGCGGACCGGCAGGGGGCGTGCGCGCAGCGTGAGTGACGTGCGTTGCTTGCGGCTGTGCGCGGGCCGGTTGCTTACAGCTTTGGCTTGTCGCGGGGCTTTTCGCGCTGGCGGCGACGTTCCTGCTCGCGGCGTTCATCCTCGGCGAGGAGAAGCTGCACACGTTCTTCCGGAGAGAGGTTGCCGGCGTTCTGCATGCCGGGCAAGGGGCGCTGGGATTCGGCCCAGGCCCAGCCGAGGTCGGCGCTGAGTTCCCGTTCGGCCATCAGGGCCCACGGTGTCCCGGGATGTTCGTCGATAACGCGTTTGAGGTACTCGCGGGCCTGCTCGGCCGCTTTACGCATGACGGGCCCGGTTTCGATCTCCGCGGAGGGAACGAGCCGCCATTCGTTGTTCTCGGGATTCTCGAACGATTTGGGCGTGGCACTCATCTGGGCGAGCATGCGGTTATAGCCTTCGAGCCGGACGCGCATGGCGAGGACGCGGCCCATGGCGAGGTCGTAACTGGCGCGCCAGCGAGGCTCGATCAGGCTGTTGCGTGCACTGGATCCGGCCTCGAGGAGCCGGTGCAACTGTTCGAGTTTGTAGTTGATGACGGCGACCGGCTTTTGTGCCTCGGTGAGATCCTGCCGGAGGATCGTGTCGTTGTAGCCACGGAAGACCGTCTCGGGGGTCGGGATGCCGGAGTCTTCGTAAGTGAAGTTCGCGGCCTGGACGAGCGCCGCCTTGGCGGGGTTCTTCTGGATCTCGGCCTGGATGACACGCACGGGACGATAGTCGGGTGCGTACTTTCTCATCTGGGCCTGATCGAACTGGTAGCCGCGGGCTTCTTCCGTGAGCAGGTACATCCCCCCGGTTTCCGCGCAGAGGCGGGTGAGGGTGTAGGGACCGAATCCGGCCGACATCTGGCTCAGTCGCCAGTCTCCGCCGCTGCCCCAGTAGGGCAACTGAACCGTCATGGGGAAGGCGCTTTCGGGCCCCTGATCGACGGCGATGTCTTCTTCGAAGCCATCTTCGTAGCGCCAGCGAACGTAGCCCTGCCGCTGGCCGAAGACGGAGCCGTTCCCGACGCAGAAGACGCGGAAGTGGAAGGTCTTGGCGAGGTTGATG
>CAZUXX010000727.1:0-2203 GCA_964624215.1 uncultured Planctomycetaceae bacterium | reverse complement strand
GAGGCATCCAGCAAGTCGAACGCCCTCCGGTAATGGGAATGTATCGCTTCGGTTGCGCTCGACGCGGCGAGACGCCTTTGCGCCTCGAGGGCCGCGAGCAGTTCTGCCCGACGGTCCAGCCGGGTGACCGAGATCTCCGGCTGGAGTTCGAAGTCGGCCACCTGGTAGTCGTCGCTGTTGGGATCGTCGTCGATCGTCATGGGATCGACGGTCGGCCCGAGCCATCCGGCGAACTGACCGTGGCTCTGTTCGACGAACCGGGGGACATCCCCGGGAACCTTCGGCCGCATCGAGACAAACGGCGGCAGGGGATGACGTCCCCGTCCCAGCCGGGCGAGCGTTGAGCCGAGACTCGGCCAGTCCTTGCGCAGGTCCTCCGTGGGATTGGGAGGCTGACCGGTGAGGATGTAGCTGGTAGCGGTCGTGTGGTTGACGTCACTGTGCGTCATCGAGCGGATGATCGCCAGATCGCCACAACGGGTGGCGAGTCCCGGAAAGTGCTCGCAGATCCGGATTCCCGGGACGTCCGTGGCGATCGGACGGAACTCGCCGCGGATTTCGGCCGGGGCCTCCGGTTTCAGATCCCACGTATCCTGATGGGCCGGTCCTCCCCACATGAACAGCAGGATACAAGCCTTCGCCCGACCGAACGTCGAGGAGGCAATCCGGGGCAGCTCCGACGCGGCTGCGTCCCGCCGGGAGAGGAGATCCGGCAGCGAGAGCCCCAGCCACCCAATGCTGTCGGCAGTCAACAGGGTGCGCCGGTTGCAGCGATGTCCGCCGGACGAGCCGATCGGGGAAAATGGATGCGTCCGCATGCTCCCGTTGTACCGGTTCGAGACGGACTGGCCAAGATGGAGCCTGACCGAAGTTCTCGTGCAGCCGTGGGATCAGGTCTCGCGCAGGCATGAGGCCCGCGTGATGCCGGTGGGGGAGGCAGGAGAGACGGTCGTCCCGCGTCTGATTCGCCCGGTGCCGCGATCGCCACGTCCGCGTTAAGGAATTTGCATCAACCCGACTTCCTGCGGCAACGTTTCTGACGTGATCGTCCGAGTCTGCCTACAATTCTGCCATGAAATCGCAGAATCGGAGCAGCCGCCTGAGGTTTGAGGAGTATCGCCGGTCTCTTCGCCATCGCGGGGAGGAGAATGGTGCTGTTGACGGGACGCTCAGTCCGCGAGATCGGCTGCGGCGGCGGCAACGGGTCCGATCGACCGGACAACTGGTCCGGGCTTTCTGGCGGCTGATGCGTCCGCACTCCCGGATGGTCGTCCTCGCCGTCGGAACCCTGACCTTGTCGACCATTCTGGGGCTGCTGCCACCGGCGTCGACGAAGGTGATTGTCGACTACGTTCTCGGAGACAAACCGCTTCCGCCGAACCTGCCGTTCGGCGAATGGATTCCGGACGACCGCTGGACGCTGCTGGTGTGGGTGACCATCGCGGTAACTGTGATCTCGTTTCTGAAGGCGGGACTTCACATCTGGGGGCGATGGTATGCCACCCGCGCGACCAAGCGGCTCCAGATGTCGATTCGGAAGCGTCTGTTCGAACATGCCGTCCGGCTGCCCCTGCAGCGGGTCCATGAGCTGAAATCGGGAGGCATGGCGAGTCTGCTCCGGGAGGATACGGGAAGCGTTGGCGATCTGGTGTTCGGGCTGATCTACAACCCCTGGAGGGCGGTCATCCAGCTGGTTGGCAGCTTGTGCGTGCTCGCGTTTGTCGATTGGCGATTGCTGCTGGGGGCCGTGGCGATCTTGCCGGCGGTGTACCTGAGTCACCGGACGTGGATCCGGCAGATCCGCCCGCGGTTTCGGGATGTCCGGGCCCGACGTCAGGCGATCGACAGCAGTACGACCGAAACATTTGCGGGGATCCGTGTCGTTCGCGCGTTCAGCCGGCAGCGCACCGAGACCTCGCGAATCGTGGGGAATCATCACCTGATGGGTCGGCAGGAGCTGTACGTCTGGTGGTGGATGCGGACCATCGAGCTGGTGTGGGCGCTGCTGATTCCGGTCGCGTCCGGAGCCTTGATGCTGTACGGGGGATGGCAGGTGATTCACGGTCATCTGACGGTGGGTGACCTGATGATGTTCCTCGTCTATCTGCTGATGTTGCTCGAACCGCTGGCGGTACTTGCTGAAAGTGCGGCCTCGCTGCAGGATGGGCTGAGCGCCCTCGACCGGGTCGAGGATGTCCTGGGA
>CAZUXX010000726.1:0-2206 GCA_964624215.1 uncultured Planctomycetaceae bacterium | reverse complement strand
TTTCGCTGCACAGCCGGCAAAACCGACCAGCAGCGACAGCAGGCCGATCTGGATCATCAGGTGCATCTGGAAAGGCATTGTACACCCGATGCCGCGGCACCGTGAGCCCGGGTCCCAGGCTTTCGCGGCCCCCGCGGCAGCCGGCCAAAACCGTTATGGCCTGAACGAAGCCGAGCTGGTGGGGAACGTCGATGACCCGGATGAGATCGGCGACGAACATCAGGGCGCCGTTGAGGACCCCGATGACGGTGAGGTCGCTGCCGCTGCAATCGAGGGTGATCTGTTCGCCGAGTTCGCGGACCCGCTGTGCAATCCGTTCGGCACTCAGCAGAGGCTGAATCTTCATCCGGCGAGTTCCAGGTCTTCGTAGATGGCCGAGTTGAGATCGCGGTTGCGCCGTTGATGGATGACTTCCCCCGGGCAGCCGTTAGCTGCCCAGGCGACGATCAGCCTGTGTTGGGGGTCGGCAAATGCCATGCTGCACTGGGCTCCGCCGTGTCCGAATGTTCCGGGAGAGCTGTGTCGACCGAACCCGTAGGGGACGGTTTCGACTCCGGCGTGGTTGGAATCGAGGATGAGTCCGAGGCCGAAATCGATTTCGTGGAGGAAGGTTTCGTCGCGCAACCCGGTTCGCTGCCGCGCTGTCATGTGGTTGACCGCGTCGTTCGAAAGGATGGAGGCTCCGTTGTGAAGCAGAGCCTCGTAAAACCGGACGAGATCCTGTGCGCGGGCCCGGAGGCTGCTGCCCGGGGAGCAGGGGATGCCGGCCGCGAGGTCGTTGTGGCCGGGTGGCAATGAGCCGCGGCTGGTTGTGATCTCGAGCGTGCTCAGGCGGCCGCGGTAGTCGTTGATGAGTTCGGGAGACATTTCGAGCCAGGCGTCCTCCATGCCGAGGGGACGACAGATCTCGTCGCGGACCTTTTGAGCGATCGGGTGGCCAGTGACGCGGCGGACGAGTTCGCCGAGGAGAAACCAGCTCTGGGCGGGGTCGTAGGCGGCGCGCTCTCCGGGGGACCAGTCGGGACGGAGGCTGCCGGCTTCGATCGTCGCGATGATTTCGTTCCAGCTGGCGCGGGGCCAGCCAGTGCGTACCGGTGCCAGACCGGCCGTGTGGGTGAGCAGATGCCAGATTGTTATCTGGCCTTTCCCGTTGCGGGCAAAGTCGGGAATGACCTCTGCAATCGGGGTGTCGAGTCGCAGCTGGCCATTGTCGATTGCCTGCATGACGGCGACCGCCGTGAGTGGCTTTCCGGCGGAAAGCCAGGTCATGAGGGAGTCGGCGGAGAGGGGGACTCCATCGGCGGTTTGACCAATGCCGGTGTTGAGGAGCAGTTCTCCGTCCAGCTGGACTGCGATCTGGATGCCCCGCTGCCAGCCGGCACTGATCCCGGCGCGAATCTGTTCGAGCGATCGGGGGAATCGTCGTTCGATGAGTGAAAGGTCAGTCACCTCGCGAGGTCTCCGGATGGGGGATGGGGGACGCCGGATGTGTTGTCGTCTTTGCGGACGGTTCGTCAACCGGGGCGGGAGCGATTCCGTCGGTGAACGCTCGGATGTGCCGGCGGAATTGTCGCGTCGCTGTGCCGTTGGTGCACGCCGCGGATGCCGGCCGGGATGGAACGTGTTTCGGGACGGCTGCGGATCGGGTAGTCTCGCGGGGGCTGTGCGACCCGCTTTTCTCCGGAGACTGCCATGCGACGTGACAGTGCGAGCCACGGTTTCTCTCTCGACCGGCGAGAACTTCTGGCATATGCGGCTGCGTTTGGTCCGGCGTTTCTTGCGGCTCAGGGACTTGCGGATGAGACCGCGCCGCGTGCTGTTGCCCCGGTTTCTCCGGGCAAGCGTTACGACATGAAGTCGTCGATCAATCTGTGGGCGTTGCCGTATCCGGAGAAGATGTCGCTGGAGCAGTGCTTTCGCGTGGTTCAGGATGCGGGGATCGATGCGGTGGAGGTCAACTACAACCTCGACGGTGATATTTCTCCCGATGCCAGTGAAGAGGACCTGGAGAAGATCGGTCGACTGGCTCGCGATATCGGGATCGAGATCAGCGGGCTGTGCTCGTTTCTGTTCTGGCCGTACTCGCTGACGAGCAATGACCGGGAGCGCCGAACGAAGGGGCGGGATCTGGCGAAGCGGATGATCTACGCGGCGGCCGCGTTGGGGACGAAGAACCTGCTGGTTGTGCCGGGGGCGGTGTACATTC
>CAZUXX010000725.1:0-2207 GCA_964624215.1 uncultured Planctomycetaceae bacterium | reverse complement strand
CAATCTGAAGGGGTCCGCAAACGGGGGCCGCCCCACACATTGACAATGCGTTGGGGCATCGATGTGGAATAGAGTCCCGGCGGATACCACGTCGCGACGGGAGGGACGGAAGCGATGGCCGGCAAGGAGACCAGACAACTCGCATGCGCTGTTTCTCTGACGGGGCTGCTGCTTGTGTGGACGTCACCGGCGGCCGGACAGTCGCAACGATATGAATTGAGTGTGCCGGGCGAGCCGTCGCTGAGCTCCGTGGCCGAGTTCACGGACGAGGGGCTGCTGGTGACCGACGCGCAGGGACAGGTGTACCGTTACCTGCGGGAGCCCCGTTTTGACTCTGCCGACCGGAAGTACGTGGGGTACCACTCTCCGCAGAGTGAACAGAGCCTTCGCTGGCCGGCGAGCGGAACCGGTTCCATGTACGTCGGCGACGCTCGGGGAGCGGCATGGCGGGAGAGCCGTCAGCAGATCCTCCCGCTGATTGCACCGGGCATCCCCCCGCGGAGTGCCGCAGCGCCGCCAGCGCCCGGGTTGTGGGCGGGACTGGATGCCCCGCACATTGCGCTGGGGAAGGATCGCAGAGGGCGGGAGGTGCTGGCCCGCATTGAGTCGGCAGAGCGGGTGCAACTGCTGGAACGATCGGGGCCCGGCTGGACCGCGGGGGGGACGATTGCGACCCACGGTCTCGTGCCCGGAGCACCGCTCGTCGTCGGCCCCGCGATCGAACCGCATGGGGTGCGGATCTATACCGTCAGTGCCCGCGGTCAACTTGTTGCCGTATCGGCCGACGGGCATCTGGCTCCGCTGGCGAGTCCACTCACGTTTGCACCACAAACGCATCTTGCATCACAACATTCCCCTCAGGGGCTGCACCTGTTCGCCGTCGACCTCCATGGTTTCCTCCAGAGCGTGCAGACGGGAACAGGAGTGTTCCAGAAGATCGAGGCCCAGCCGGGAATGTTCCTTCCGGGCTCTCCCCTCACGGCCGAGGTGACGCGTGCTGCCAACGGAGTTGCCCGCACCGATGTGTACCTGACGGACCGGCGGGGCGTGATTGTCCGATATCGACGGGAGGGTCATCGCTGGTCAAACCGCGACCCTGTCGCGGAAGGCTTTGTTCCCGGCGGTCCGGTGGCGGTGGGGAGCCTGGGGAATCCCTCCAACGAGGACCATCGCCTTCTGGCAGCCGTCGATACATCGGCGCGACTACAGCTGATTCAGCCGCGGGGAACGAGTGTCGTCGCCAGGCACCTGCAGCCGGCCAGTCATGTCAGCATGCTGTCGGGGGTGGGTGGTCCCGCCATCACGGCGATCGATCGTTCCGGTGAGTGGCGGGTGTGGCGGCTGGCGAACCAGTGGCAACCGGAACTGATCGGTCCCGGGTTTCTTCCCGGGGCGCCCGTGTTGACCGACCCCGTGCAGGGGCAACTGCTGTCCGTCGACCGGCTGGGACGGCTGGTACCAGCCGCGTTCACTGCCGGCCACTGGCAGTGCCATCTGTGCGGCCCAATGCTGCCGCACCCGGCCCGTTTGATCAGCCGGACGGTGCAGCCGGCGAAGCCACTTGCGCCGGCGCGTGTTCATCTGGTCAACCGGGGACAGGAAGAGCTTGCCGTGCAAGTCGTCGATGCGGCCGGTGCAACACTCGCCTCATCACGAACGGAGCTGCGGATCCCGGCCGGACAGACGGCGACTGTTGATGTGGTGCGTGAGTCGGCGGCGATGGTCGAGGAAGTTTACGAGACGATGACGCCCGACGGCCGGCGGATCCGGGAGGTCGAGACCTATGCGATTCCGCCGGCTCCACGGTACACCCTCGTCGTGTGGGCGAACCGGGTCGTGTATCAGTACATCGATAATCGTCCCGATCGTCCGCAGGGTGCCCTGCCCGACTTCGACCTGTCGAGCTTTGTGAGTCTGGGCGTGTTCGACCTGCCGCCGGGTGAGTTGATCCGGGATGGTCAGACGATCGACCTGTTGCGCGAGGTTTCGGCAAGACGCAACCCCGGCGAAGCGACCTGGTTCGTTCGCTGACAGCGGGGCGCCAGGCAGCGGCCGCTCACGCGAACGAAGACTACCGCTGGAAGACAGGCAAATAGCCGTAGGGCAACTGGAGGATCGTCGTGTTGATCGCGGTGGTGTAAACCGGTCCGACGTGACCACCGCTCCAGGCACCATCCTGCTGCTGGGTGGCGATCAACTCGCGGCCG
>CAZUXX010000724.1:0-2218 GCA_964624215.1 uncultured Planctomycetaceae bacterium | reverse complement strand
GGCGGGGCTGCGTCATCAGCAGGACTCTCGGCCGGAGCGTCCTGCTGCTGGGAAGACGCTTCCGGAGGCGTCGTTTCGGGGGTTGCATCCTCCTCCTTCGGAGCCGGAGTCGAGGAAGAAGCAGGTTCGTTTGAGGACTGAGGCTGTGGAAGCTGCGGACCACTCGGGGCCGGTGTGGTCGGATTGGCAGACTCTGGAGGAGTGAGTTGGCCGGACGGGCCGAGTGATCCCGGAGGCAGTTCGGTACTTCCGGCAGCCGGCTCCGCCTGGGGTTGATCGTCGGAGGGATTCAGCACGCCGGTCCCGGCTGCGGCGCCGCTCTCCACGTCGTCACCATCACCGGCGAGTCTGGACGAGGCGACCGCATTGGCGTCGCGGTCGAGCAGCCAGCCACTGCCTCCGGCGAGGAGGACCCATACGATCGCAATCGCGACTGTAATCTTCGTGAAGACGTCGCCGGCACGGGTTCCGAACGCGCTCTGACCGCCTGCGCCGCCGAAGGCGCCCGCGAGCCCGCCACCGCGACCGCGCTGGAGAAGCACCACGAGGATCAGAAGCAGGCCCACAAGCAACAACAGGACCTGCGACAGCTCAGCCAGAAAGTGAATCACAACCGGGAATCCTTAACCAACCTCCGTGAACCAACTGCGCAGCCGCTCTTCTATTGAAGTTTGCACGGCATGGCAACTGCGATCCGGCTGGCAGATCGCAGAAAGTGACGCTGTGACCCGGAATCGGCTCTGCTGCGGCCGGTTTGGACGCCCTTGCACCGGTGGGGACCCGTCGCGTGGTGGCCGGACGCTCGCAGACGCGATTCCAGGACAAACTTTCGCAATCGCAACTTCTGCCGGGACGTCAGGCCGACTTTGCGAGGTTGGCTGCTGCCTCGATGATCGGCAGAAACTGGTCCGGTTCAAGGCTCGCCCCCCCCACCAGGGCGCCATCGACGTTCGGCTGAGCCAGCAACTCCGCGGCGTTCGACGGCTTGACGCTTCCCCCGTACAGTATCTGAATCCTGTCGGCAGCCTCCTGGCTGTAATTCCGGGAGACCCAGTTACGGATGAACTGATGTGCGCCTTCCGCCTGCTCCGGCGTTGCCGTCAGACCGGTTCCGATGGCCCATACCGGTTCGTAGGCGATCACGAGGCGGGACAGCTGTTCTGCCGGGATCCCCTTGAGTCCGTCCGTCAACTGGCGATCCAGCACCGCGTCGGTCTCGTCGGCCAGTCGCTGTTGCTTCTGCTCACCGAGGCAGAAGATGACTGTCATGCCGGCATTCAGGGCCGCGGTTGTCTTGGCGTTGATCAGTTCGTCGGTCTCACCGAACAGATCGCGGCGTTCGCTGTGTCCCAGGATCACCGTTTCGACGCCGAGATCCTGCAGCATCGACAGGCTCACTTCGCCCGTGTAGGCACCTTTCTCTGCGTGCCATGCATTCTGGGCGGCGACTGTCACCGGAGTTCCGGCCGCGGTTTCGAGGACCGCCGGGAGGTAAACGAACGGAGGAGCCACGACGACATCGATCGACCCGGCGGCCTGAGCGGCCCCGTCGGCCACGGCCTTTGTCAGCTGCACAGCGGAGTCCCGCTGCTTGTTCATTTTCCAGTTGCCCGCAACAATCAGCCGTCGCATCAGATTTGCTCCCGTTCGAACCGTGCGGGGGGTACGGTATCGAGTCGGTCCCGGAGGTCAATGCAGGCGAGGCTCCGCGCCGCCTCGCGAAACGCTTCCCGCTTCGGTGACGCGGGACGTGGGACGGTCCGTTTGCAGCCGTCGACCATCGGCTGCTGCGACGCCAGTGCGGTTTTTGAAACCGGGGTGGCGGGTGTATGAAACGTACGTGTGGTTGTTATGAAGATCTTTGTAAACGGTAGTGAACGCGAGGTGCCGACCGAGTCGACGCTGGCTGAATTGCTGGCCACGCTCGAGCTTCAGCCGCGGTTTGTTGCCGTCGAACGCAATCTTGAAGTGGTTCCCCGCACGGAGCACGCGGACTGCGTTCTCCAGGACGGAGACCGCCTCGAGATCGTCACGCTGGTCGGCGGCGGATAGCTCCGGCCGCAGGGCCGTCAATGCCAGT
Source organism: uncultured Planctomycetaceae bacterium (assembly GCA_964624215.1). Classification (GTDB taxonomy): domain Bacteria; phylum Planctomycetota; class Planctomycetia; order Planctomycetales; family Planctomycetaceae; genus CAZUXX01. The sequence goes on along the minus strand of CAZUXX010000724.1, from coordinate 138 downwards.
GGCCGACGGGCCAGTGCGTCTCAGAACAACTCGTGGATCTCCCGCTTCCCGAAGTCGACCAGCGGGAATGGCCTTCCGGCCGGTCCGGGAAGGTCTGTTTCCAGGTCGAAGCCCAGGCTATGGAAGATCGTCGCGACA
>CAZUXX010000723.1:0-2218 GCA_964624215.1 uncultured Planctomycetaceae bacterium | reverse complement strand
TGATGGCCGGCCAGCCCTTGTACATCTGCCGCCACCGCGAGCGTGGCTTGAGCCAGACCGCGAAGGTCTCGGCAAAGTCCTCGACAGGGTGGCTCTGGGCATACCACATGTCAATGTTGATGACGTAGCTGCGGCTGTAAGGCTTGGGAGAGTATGTCTCGGGATAGGGAGCCGAGACGAGGCCGAACATCTCGCGGTACGTGCGTCGCCGCCGCAGGCGGTAGGCATTGTCGAGAGCGTGTCCCGCTTCGTGCCTGAGGATCCGCATGCACCACTCGGGAGTGCCCCCCTCGACTTCAAGCATCATCTGACGCTCAAGCCGCATCAGCCGGCTGTCGGCGAGGTAGAACGGGATTGCAATTCCCGGGACTCCATCGGGAGTAAACCACTCATCCGAGAGCCAGAAGTGCGGACGAAAGCGGAGATTCTTGGCAGCCAGTTCGTTGAAGAGCTGGTTGATCCGGTCTTCAAGCGGTGTCCCTTCGATCTTGAGATCGAGATCGCAAAATCGCAGATCGAGCAGTTCGTCATCCGACAGGCCCGCGAGGTGCGGGTTTCCAAAGCGGCGACGAGACGGTTGCTTCTGTTGCCGTCTGCGGTTCGCGTTCACCACCCCCGCCCTCGTTTCGAGTCGCCGGGACTCCCGTCCATTACGTATCCGTAACTTGACCATACGAGTCTGATCGGCCTGTTCCCGCAAGAAAAGCCAGCTTTTCGCAGAGGGAGAGCCGTTGCAACAGCGAGCGGGACCAGTTTCGTAACGTCGGGAAAAGCGCCCCTCCCCGGGAGGGAACCGGGTCGCTCCGGCTTTGACGTCGCGACCGCAACCAACACGGACGTTTCCCGGATTTGCGGGTATTTTTCTGCACTGTCGTCGGGAAGCAAGGGGCGATGTCAGGACCGCTCCGGGGCGATTGCAGCATCCGGTGCCCAAACGACTGTGTGAGCGGGGGTGGCTCGATTTCCCGAGCTCGCCGCCCTCGCGGTACGGCAAGACCACTTAGCCATTAATGCGGTTGAGTAACTGTTCACGGACAGTTTTCGGGTCGGCTCCCTTGAGCTGCTTCATGACCTGTCCCATCAGGGGGCCAATTGCCTGCTGTTTTCCGCCGCGAACGTCCTCCACCGGCCCCGGATTGGCCGCGATGACAGCATCCAGGATCGCGTCCAGTTCGGCTCCTCCCGAGACACTGCGCAGACCGAGTTCGTCAATCAGCGGATCGATGTCGTCGGGCGTTGCCTGTTCGCGATCCAGCAGGGCGGTGAACGCTTCTCGTGCGGATTTCACCGTGAGTGCGCCATCAACCACGCGGGACAGCAGGGTTCCCAGGACCTCCGGTGTGAGCGGAAACTCTCCCGCCGCGATGGAACGCTCATTCAGCTCGCGGAGAAAATTCGCCGCCTGCTTCGCATCGCCGCTGTGCCGAACGACCACCTCGAAGTACTCGGCCAGCTCCCGGCTGTGCGAAACAATCACCTCCGCATCGTAGTCAGAGAGATTGAGATCGGAGATGAACCGCTGGCGGCGCGACTGGGGCGGCTCGCACAAGGCGGCACGGGTCGCTTCGATACGCTCCTGAGTGACCGTGACGGGGGTCAGGTCGGGATCGGGGAAATAGCGGTAATCGCTGGCCTCCTCTTTGCCCCGCTGAGCGAAGGTCCGCCCGCGATCGGCATTGAAACCACGCGTTTCCTTCTCGACACCCGGGTCTCCAAGTTTGCGGCCGGTTTTCTCAAACTCATCGAGCTGTCTGCGGACTTCGAACTCGATCGCGGCTTCGACATTCCGGAACGAGTTGAGGTTCTTGATCTCGACGATCGGTGTGGCAATCGTCGTGCCATCCGGTTGCTGAAGATGCAGGTTGACGTTCGCGTCGCAGCGGAGGCTTCCCTCCTGCATATTGCAGTCGCTGACGCCGATGTACGTGAGCAGCAGGTGCAGATCCTGCAGGAACTGGCGGGCTTCGGCTGCAGAGCGGACGTCCGGCTCGCTGACGATCTCCAGCAGGGGCGTCCCGGCGCGATTGAGGTCGACGCGGCTGTCCCCACCCCGTCCCGATTCGTCGTGCAGATTCTTGCCGGCATCCTCTTCGAGATGGGCCCTGCAGATGCGAATTCGGCGGGGGGACTCTCCCTTGACCGATACCTCCAGCCAGCCGTCATGACTGAACGGAAGGTCGTACTGGCTGATCTGATAGCCCTTGGGCAGATCGGGATA
>CAZUXX010000722.1:0-2223 GCA_964624215.1 uncultured Planctomycetaceae bacterium | reverse complement strand
GATGCAGATGCATCGCGACGCAGTCGAGAAGATTCATCCTGCCTGTCCGGCCGAACTCAAGGATGCCGCGCGACAGGTCTGGAACGAATGCCTCCAGTCGGGTCGCAAGTACGGGTACCGTAACGCGCAGGCAACGGTCCTCGCCCCGACCGGCACGATCGCCTTCATGATGGACTGCGATACCACCGGCATCGAGCCCGACATCGCACTCATCAAGTACAAGCAACTCGCCGGCGGCGGCATGATGAAGATCATCAACCGCACCGTCCCGAAAGCACTGCAGACACTCGGCTACGACCAGCCCGAGATTGAAGGCATCCTGGCGTACCTCGAATCGGAAGAAACGATCGAGGGGGCACCCGGCCTGCAGGAGGCTCATCTCGCCGTGTTCGACTGTGCCTTCAAGCCGGCCAGGGGCACCCGTTCGATTCACTGGCGGGCTCATATCGGCATGATGGCAGCCGCCCAGCCCTTCCTCTCGGGAGCCATTTCGAAAACCGTCAACATGCCCTCCGACTCAACCGTCGAGGACATCGAAGAGGCGTACATCGAAGGCTGGCGAATGGGGCTCAAGGCCCTCGCCATCTATCGCGACGGCTCCAAGCAGTCCCAGCCTCTGGCCACGACCAAAGAAGGGGACCGCAAGAAGAAGGGACAGGTCGATGCCGTGGCCACCGGCCCGGTCCGCCGCCGGCTGCCCGACACCCGCAAGTCGCTGACCCACAAGTTCTCGGTCGGCGGACACGAAGGGTACATCACCGTCGGACTCTTTGAAGACGAAACTCCCGGCGAACTGTTCATTACCATGGCCAAGGAAGGATCGACCATCGGCGGTCTGATGGACGTCATCGGGACCGAAACCTCTCTGGCACTGCAGTACGGTGTGCCGCTCGAAGCACTCGTTGCAAAGTTCTCCCACGCCCGGTTTGAGCCTTCCGGCTGGACACCCAACCCGGACATCCCGATGGCCAAGAGTGTTGTGGACTACATCTTCCGCTGGCTGGGGATGACCTTCATCCCGGGCTACAGGGAAGCCAACGCACCGGCCCGGGACCAGCAGCCGACCGAATCAGCTGCTCCGTCAACTGCAGAGGAGACTCCGGAAAACCCTAACCCGGCCTCTCTCCAGGAAGGAGCGAGGCGCCAAGGCGAGGACAAAGCCGCGGCAACCGCCAAGCAGTCCCCCAGCGGCAACGGTCATACACCGCAGCCGCACACCAACGGCAACGGTCACAGCCCGACGAGCGTCACAGCGTATGCCTCGCGCAGCGAGACGACGCAACTGCTGACACTCGATTCGCGCCTGTCGACCGGTTCGCGCAGCGAGCAGTTCGCCCACTTCCAGTCGGATGCCCCCGCGTGTGACAACTGCGGAGCGATCACGGTCAGAAACGGTAACTGCTACCTGTGTCACAATTGCGGCCAAAGCATGGGCTGCTCGTGACAATTGGAAATTCCCGCAAGTGACGTCCCTTAGCCCCCCGTCAATTGACGGGGGGCTAGGTTTGCGCCGCCCCTAATCCGACCACCCTCGAAAACTCTCGCGGCACAACCAGAACACCTTGACGCTCACCCGGCGCCGCAGCACAGCCGACTGAACATTCATCCTCGTGTCCGGAGAACCGCCCTGCCGGCCGCGCGCTGGACGGTCGCGGTCGTTGGTCACCATGACCACTGACGCCACCTGGCTTCGGGGAGATTGCCGGCGCCGGGTCGATCACGCGATTGTGGATCCACCAAATCCGGCATTCGCGGCCTGCGATCGGGCCCGCCTCAAACACTCTGCGTTTCTCTTTGAGTCCGCTCCTGGAGATTCCTCCTTACAGTCCCGCGTTCAGCGGTTGGAGATCTTCCGGAACGAACTTGCCATCGCGGCGGATCAGCTCGCCGTCAAAATGAATCTCCCCGCCGCCGTACTCGGGTGTCTGGATCAGTACCAGATCCCAGTGCACGCGGCTGCGAATGCCGTTGTCGGCAATCTCATAGGCCTGCCCCGGCGTCAGGTGAATCGATCCGCCGATCTTCTCGTCAAACAGGATGTCGAGCATCGGGCGACGAATGAAGTTGTTGCATCCGATGGCGAACTCGCCGATGTAGCGGGCTCCCTCATCGGAATCGAGAATCTGGTTGAGTTTCTCCGTCTCGCCGGTACAGGTTGCATCGACAATCTTTCCATCCCTGAACTCGAAGCGGACATTCTCGAACACCGTTCCCTGGTACAGT
>CAZUXX010000721.1:0-2234 GCA_964624215.1 uncultured Planctomycetaceae bacterium | reverse complement strand
GCCGGTTGCAGTCGCTCGACATCGCGTCGCCGCAGTGAGTATCCACCGGCAACACGAGCTTCTCTCCTCCTGCTTCCATCAGCTCCTTCGCCAGGTCCACCCGGTCGGGCTCGACAAGGCTGTTGCCAACCCGGCCCCCCTTCGCCAGCGAAAACGTGTACGCCATCGCTCCGCCGATCAGCACCTGATCGCACACGTTCAGCAGGTTCTGAATGACCTCGATCTTGTCGGAAACCTTCGCTCCCCCGAGGATCGCAACGAACGGCCGCTCCGGATTGCTGATCACATCGCTGAGGTACTGGATCTCCTTCTGAACCAGCTTGCCGGCGACCTTCGGCTTGTCTCCCATCGCCTGCGGGACAGCGACCATCGAGGCATCCAGCCGGTGACAGGTGCCGAATGCGTCGTTGCAGTACACATCGGCGAGGGCTGCCAGCTTCGCTGCAAAAGCCTCATCCCCCGTCTTCTCCCCCTTCTCGAACCGCAGATTCTCCAGCACGAGGACCTCGCCGGCCTGCAGGTCAGCCGCCTGAGCACGTGCATCGTCCCCTGCGACATCCTTCGCACAGCGGACCGGTGCATCCAGCAGTTCTCCCAGGCGCTTCGCAACCGGCTGCAGGCTGAATTCCTTCTCAAAGCCGTTCCCCCCGGGCCGACCGAGGTGGCTCATCAGAATCAGCCGGCCTCCCCGGTCGATCACCGACTTGATCGACGGCAACGCCATGCGGATTCGACGGTCGTCGGTAATCTCCCCGGCCTCGTTGAGCGGGACATTGAAATCGACACGCATCAGCACGGTTTTTCCGGAGACGTCGACGGAGTCGATGGATTTCTTGGCCATGAGTCAGCTCTTGCGAAGGGGTCGTTCTGTTTCCGCCGGAGCATACCGCCGCAGGGGCGGAATTCAACGGCGCTGCAACCAATCAGCGGTCTCGTCCTCCTCCCGGGCCGCGGTTCCGTTCACACGCGCGGTACTCAGCGAAGCCGTCGCGAACAGGGCAGGGCAAACGGCTTCCGCGTGGCTGCAACGGTCGTTGAAGCAGGCGGATTCCGGCTTCAGTTGTGCTGACGGGCTTCAGCCAGGTTCAGGAGGATCCCCGCGATCTGTTCCGGGTCGAGATCCGCTTCCGTCGCACCCAGCCGGTGAGCCGCCCCGGGCATCCCCCAGATCAGACTCGATTCCTCCGACTGGCAGAGCGTCCGTCCTCCCATCGACCGCAATTCCTTCAGACCAACGGCTCCGTCATCCCCCATGCCGGTCAGCACGATCCCCAGCGCATGGCTGCCGTAGTGTTGTGCCAGCGACGAAAAGAGCGGATTCCCCGACGGACAGTGGATGTCACCCTCGCCGGCTTCCTGCAGCTCGATCCGCTGGTCCGCGGTCACCAGCAGATGTTTTTCCCCGGGAGAGATCCAGACCCCCGGGCCGAGCGGTTGACCCGATTCGGCCAGCGACACCGGCTGCCCGGTCGAATCACTCAGCCAGCGGGCAAACCCCTCCACAAAGCCGGGCGAAATGTGCTGAACCAGCAGGATCGGCAGCGGATACGGCTTCGGCAGACGACTCAACACATTCATCAAAACCGGCGGGCCCCCCGTCGACGCGCAAATCCCGACGATGTCACAATGATCGATGGCGGCCAGGTTCTGGATCATCGGCTCGACTGTCCGGGGCCGCGGCTGCGGAATCCGCGAGACCCGTGCCTTCGACGCCGCGATCAGTTCGCGACGCAACTGCGGACCCATCTTGCTCAAATGCAGCAGCACCGCTCCCTGTGGCTTCTCGATCACGGCCACGGCTCCTGCGCGCAACGCAGTCAAACCGAGATCAACGTCTTCCTGTTTCAGGGAGGCACTCGCGACAACAATCGGCACCGGACACCGCTGCATGATCTCCCGCGTCGCCGTCACTCCGTTGACACCCGGCATATGGATGTCCATCAGCACCACGTCGGGCCGATGCTTCTCCGTCAGTTCGATTGCTTCGGCTCCGTTCTTCGCCTCGGCGACGACGGTGAACTCCTCGTCTGCCTCAAACAGACGGCGCAGGATCTCCCGTTGGGTCACGGAGTCCTCAACGAGCAGCAGTCGGATCATGGGCGTCGAATCCCGAAGAGGAATGGCTCGCGTGCGTCAGTGTACGCCAGCAGCCCGCTTCGTTCACTCTGCGGGAACCGATTCCATCGGCCATGCCCTCGGTGAGGCGGCATGAGCACCTGTGACAGACGCGCTCC
>CAZUXX010000720.1:0-2235 GCA_964624215.1 uncultured Planctomycetaceae bacterium | reverse complement strand
CTCCAGGGCATTGATCTCCACTCCCCTCCGGCGACGAATCAGCAATGCTTCGTGATACGCCACCCGGAACAGCCACGACTTGAGTGCTCTCTCCGGAACGCTCCCCGCCTGAGACAGTGCCCGGTCAAACGTGATCTGCACCACATCCCGCGCAAGCTCCCGGTCGCGCAGCAGACCCCATGCAAACGCCGTAAGCCTCTCTCCGTATTGGAGATAAACCTCGGATGCCCGTTCACCGGATAACGGCTCCCCCAGCGGGCTGCTCAAAGTGAACTCTCCGCGAGCGACTCGCCTGAAGCCTGCGCCCTTCCACAGATGCGCAGACCCCGCTGATTATTTTCCGGATTTCTCTCTTAGCACCTCTTTTTCAGGCAGAGGATCGGCCCTTCTTCCCGTCACCCTCTCCACTTGACTCTCAACCCGCCACTCATCACCACTCACTCGTCCCCGCCTCCGACACTCGCACCACCCCATTAGTGACGTCATCCTGCATTCGTACACGTCCCTGACTCCCCTCGACCCGCCCCGAATCTTCCGGACACCATCATGACACACGAACTTTGGGCCAGCGTCGACAGCTTCCTTGCCGACTGCATCGCCCCTCCCGATCCGCTTCTCGAAAATGTCCTCGCTGCCAGCGAGGCTGCCGGACTTCCCTCGATCCACGTCTCTCCGAATCAGGGACGCTTTCTCGGCCTGCTCGCCCGCCTGATCGGTGCCCGGCGAATCCTCGAGGTCGGGACCCTCGCCGGCTACAGCACGATCTGCCTCGCTCGCAGCCTCCCCTCCGCCGGCAGGCTGATCACGCTCGAACTCGAGCCGCGACACGCCGAACTCGCCCGCTCCCAGATCCATGCCGCCGGACTGGCCGATCTCGTCGAAGTCATCGTCGGACCTGCACTCGAGTCCCTCTCCGGAATGATCTCCGGAAACTCCGGGCCCTTCGACCTCATCTTCATCGACGCCGACAAGGAGCAGATGCTCGAGTATTTCGAAGCGGCCCTCGCCCTGTCGCGACCAGGAACCGTCATCATCATCGACAACGTCGTCCGCGAGGGGGCCGTCATCGATCCCGACTCCGAAGACCCGCGCGTCCAGGGTGTCCGTCGCTTCCTCGCCCAACTGAAGTCGCAACCACACTTCGACTGCACAGCCCTGCAGATCGTCGGCAGCAAAGGCTACGACGGGTTCCTGATCGGTCGCGTCACCGAATCACCCGCTCCGCTCGCGGATCAGTAGCACGACCGACCCGCGGCGACTCACAACAACTCCCCCGGGGAGCGACAGTGCCGCGGGACGGCCACATTCAATCAGCTGGTCCAGCTCGGCGAGTCGCTCGGAACCGAGCGCCTGACGTGGCCACTCCTGTTCCGACCACAACAGGATCAGGGCCTCACGCCGCACAATCGAATCGAACGGCACCAGCACGTCCGCATTCAGTCGCACCACCTGCGGCTGCTGTTCGATCACCGCTGCCGCCAGTGCCGCCGCTCCCTGCATTCGCAACACCCGGCCCGCCTCGGCCGCTTGCCGGGAGAGCCGGGCAACCGCTTTTCTGACCTGCGGATTGAAGTCTCGTTCCAGAAGTGGCAGCAGTTCGTACCGGATCCGGTTCCGCGTGAACGCACGATCGGCATTCGTCGAGTCCTCACGCCACGGCTGACCAAGGTCCCGCAGCCACGTCTCGATCGCCTCCCGGCTCACACCGAGCAGCGGACGGAACAGCCGAATCGGCGGCTCAGCGCTCAGGGTCGACACTCCCGGGATCCCGGCCAGTCCCGACAGTCCCGTCCCTCGCAGAATCCGGTGCAGAACGGTCTCCGCCTGGTCGTCGACCGTGTGACCCACACACACCCAGCCAGTCCCCTTCTCACGCGCAACAGACTCGTAAATCTCCCGTCGCAGGTCCCGCCCGGCCTCCTCAAGACCGATCCGCCGCTCCGCCGCAACCCGGGCGACATCGACCTGGCGAATCCTCAGCGGAATCGCATGGGCCTTGCACAGTTCAGCAACGAACGCGGCGTCCGCGTCCGACTCTGCACGCAGTTGATGATCGACATGCACGGCACTCAGCGACAGGCGATGAGTCTCCCGCAACTCCGCCAGGACACGCACCAGCGCCGTACTGTCTGCGCCTCCGGAGACCGCCAGCAACAGGGCCGTCTCGTTGACGTCCCATTCGGTCAGTACGCGGTCAACCTCGGCAAGCAGGTCGGACACGATCGCGGCCTATTC
>CAZUXX010000719.1:0-2242 GCA_964624215.1 uncultured Planctomycetaceae bacterium | reverse complement strand
CTGCATGAAGAGGATCGAATCGCGTTCTTCTAAGCGGGTTGTCAGTCATCGGTTTTCGGTCCCCCGGGGCGGGAAGCTGATGGCACATGACGGCACTGACAACTGACCACTGACAACTGAAAACTGCCATGGGTATTCGATTCTACAAGCCGACAACTCCGGGACGCCGCGGCGCCTCCGTGAGTGACTTCGCGGACATCACCGACAAGAAGAAGAAGCCGGAGAAGTCGCTGACGGTCCGGCTCAAGAAGCACTCCGGTCGCAACAACCAGGGCAAGATCACCGTCCGCCATCGTGGCGGAGGGGCCCGCAAGCAATACCGGATTATCGACTTCAAGCGGTCGCGGGAAGAGCCGGCAACGGTTACGCATATCGAGTACGATCCGAACCGGACCTGCAGGATCGCACTGGTTCAGTATGCGGACGGAGAGAAGCGGTATATCCTCGCACCACTCGGTCTGGCGGCTGGTGACGTGGTCGAGACCGGCGAGAATCTCGAGCCCAAGCTCGGGAACTGCATGCCGCTGAGCCAGATCCCCGCGGGGACACAGATTCACAACATTGAAATGCAGCCGGGCAGGGGCGGACAGCTGGTGCGGTCCGCCGGAGGCGCGGCAACGATGAATGCGTCCGAGAAGCAGTGGGCGCAGATCACCTTGCCCTCGGGTGAGGTCAGGCGTCTGCCGGCGAGCTGCCGGGCGACGATTGGCCAGCTGGGGAATATCGAGCACCAGGCAATCGTTCTGGGGAAGGCGGGCCGGCGGCGGTGGAAGGGGCGACGTCCCCACGTTCGCGGCACGGCGATGAACCCGGTCGCCCACCCGATGGGGGGTGGGGAAGGTCGGAACTCCGGCGGGCGGCATCCGTGCAGTCCGACCGGGAAGCTGGCCAAGGGCGGAAATACCCGCAAGCGCCGGAAGAGTTCGACCCAGGCGATTGTGCGTCGTCGGCGGTCACGCCGCTACGGTCAGAAGAAGCTGTAATTGAGACGTTGAGCGTTCAGGGATTTCGCAATGAGTCGTTCACTCAAAAAAGGTCCGTACGTCGACGAGAAGCTGCTGAAGAAGATCAGCAAGCTCGACTCGGCGGGGCGCAAGGAGCCGATCAAGACCTGGGCGCGGCGGTCGACGATCTCTCCGGAGTTCATCGGGCATACGTTCCTGGTGCACAACGGTCGGCACTTCATGCAGGTGTATGTGACAGAAGACATGATCGGTCACAAGCTCGGGGAGTTCGCGCCGACGCGGACATTCCGCGGGCATGGGGCCAAGGGGAATCGATGAGTTGGCAAGGCTCCTGGGGTGACCACGGGGCCGCCGGTTGCAGGGTGTTGGGAGTCAAGTGATGGGACTGGTCAAGGCAACTCACCGATACGCACGCATCTCCGCGACGAAGGTGCGTCCGTTCGCCGACCTGATTCGCGGTCTGACTGTCGAGGAGGGAATCGAAGCCCTCAAGTACCATCCGAACCGGGGGGCCCGGTTTCTGGAGAAGGTGCTGCAAAGCGCCCGGGCGAACGCCGAGGATCGTGGTGCTCGCAACGTCGACAACCTGATCATCGCCGACTGCCGGGTCGACGGCGGCCCGATCATGAAGCGGATTCAGCCACGGGCTCGCGGAATGGCGTTCCCGATTCAGAAGAAGTTCTCGCACATTCACGTCGGAATCGACGCGCCGGAAGTCAGCAACTAGCAAAGTGAACAAAGGACCGCCCGGCCTGTCCGGGCGGTCACAGAAGTGCCGCCTGGGTTCAGCAGGCAACAGGGTGTACCGGGCTGACAGGTCCTCCGCTCGAAAGCGGTGGCCCATCAGCCGGACCAGGGACTTGAGATCATGGGGCAGAAGACACGACCAACCGGCTTTCGTATCGGCATCGTCGAAGATTGGCGCAGCCGGTGGTACGCGCCGAAGAAGGAGTACGGCTCGCTGCTCGTCGAAGACAAGCGGATCCGGGACTTCATCAAGAGTGAATACCGTTCGGCAGCGATCGCCGAGGTCGTGATCGAGCGAACACGCGACCAGGTGGTCGTCAATCTGCATTCCGCACGGCCGGGCATCATTATCGGCCGCAAGGGGCAGGAGATCGACCGGCTGAAGGCCCGTCTGGAAGACCTGATCGGTCGCCGGATGGAGGTCAAGATTCACGAGATCAGCAACCCGTTCCGGAATGCACAACTGGTGGCCGAGGACATCGCCCAGCAGTTGACGAAGCGGGGCAGTTTTCGGCGAGCGATCAAGCGAA
>CAZUXX010000718.1:0-2245 GCA_964624215.1 uncultured Planctomycetaceae bacterium | reverse complement strand
CACAGAAAGCCATGACGACGCCGTCTCCCTCGACGAGCGACGCCACCGTCCGCTGTGGCATGGGATCGCTCGACCAGAGCAGCTTGCCACTCTCCGGCTCAAGAGCGGTGATTCCGGTCCCCCCGCTCAGACAGATCAACTGAGATGCATTGCCGTCTTTCAGAAGAATCGGGGTGGAGTAGCTGGCTTCGCGAGCCGTGCGGCCTGCCGACTGCCAGATGATGTCACCAGTCTGGTGGTCGAGGGCGACAATCGAACTCGGGCCGCGCTGGTCATTTGGAACGATCACGAAGTTCTTGTAGAGAATCGGCGAGACTCCCTGACCATGCTGACTGGTAAAACTTCCCAGGTCGGTCGTCCAGACCTGTTCGCCGGCATAGTCGTAGGCCGTGACGATGTAGTGCTTCTCGTCTGCAAATGCGGCATAGACGAGTTGCCCATCCGTCGTCGGCGTCCCCGAGGCGTAGCTGTTTTTCAGGTGCAGATGATTGGCCCCCAGCGCGACGGTGTGGCTCCACACCTCGTCTCCGGTGATGGCGTTGCGGCATTGCAGGATCCGCGAGCCGTCTTCCATCCCGCAGGTGACAAAGAGTTTGTCCTTCCAGACCACAGGGGACGAGTGCCCCTTCCCCGGGAGCCTGACCTGCCACTCGTAGTCCGACTCGGTCCACTCGACCGGGAGACCTTTCAGATCGCTGTACCCTGTTCCGTTCTCACCGCGGAAGCGATTCCAGATGTTCGCCTCTTCGGCGCTGGCGTCTGTCGTGAGCGGGCCCCCGGCGACAATTGCAGCCATGACCAGCCAGCATTGCACGATCCCTCGGCTTCGAACGGGTGCAGCAGCCATACGCGGAGTTCTCAATAACGGTAAACGAGACGAGTCGCTCATCGTCGCGTTCGTCGGGGCCGTCGTCAACGCCGGGCGCCCCGTGTGGACGTGCCACATCAACCTCGCGCGGGAGGCCGTTTTGCATCGACCCGGATGTTCTTCGTCAACACCCAAAGCCTTTGGAAAAAACCCGATTCGTCACAACACATGACTTATGGACGATTTCGACACACCGGGCTACACTTGAGCAAAAGATGCGCAGGAAGCCGGGCTTCACCAGAGGTGAGTGAGAATGTTCCCGATCGCCGCGTCAGTTATCGAAGAATACGTGCGGGATCATGCGGGGTCTCCAGAACCAGCTTTGCGCTGAAGTTTTCGTACGAAGGAACCTATGGCACGCCACTCGGAAACTGCCGTCGTCCCTGCCTCTCTGTTGATTCACTATGGGGATGGACGTCCTCGCAAGTTCACGTTGGATCCGGATCAGCAGACGGTCGTCGGGCGCTCCTCCTCCTGTCGACTTCAGTTGCAGGATGCCGGTTGCAGTCGCGAACACTGCGTCATTGAACCGATCAATGGCGAGTGGTGGATTCGCGATTTGAACAGTCGCAACGGCACACTGGTCAGCGGTGAGCCGATCCGCCAGCACAGGCTCAACGAGGGGGATGTGATCGTCCTCGCCAACACCTGGATGGTGTTTACCTGCGAATCGTCCGCGGCCTACGAGACGGATACAGAGACGCTTCGCGATTCCGATACCGCGTTCAACATTCCGATTCCCGCGGCGGTCCCTGCCGTTGCCGGAACCAGCGGTCGCGTTGTCCGTGAGGAGAACGACGTTCCCTACCAGGCGGCCCATATCTCAGACCCCGAAGAACGGATTATCGGGTCGTCGCCGGCCCTCAAGAACGTTCTCGAACAGGTGGCGCGAGTTGCCGAAACCGACGCGTCGATTCTGCTGCGTGGTGAAAGTGGCGTCGGCAAGGAACTGGTCGCTCGTGCAATTCATCAGCAGAGCCGCCGGAACCGCGGCCCATTCGTGTGCGTCAACTGTGCGGCTCTGACCGAGAGTCTGCTGGAAAGCGAACTGTTTGGGCATGAACGCGGGGCGTTCACCGGTGCAACCGAACAGAAGCGCGGCAAGTTTGAGCAGGGTCATCGAGGCACGGTCCTGCTCGACGAAATTGGAGAGATGAGCCCTACCATCCAGGCCAAGTTTTTGCGGGTCCTCGAAGGGCATCCGTTCGAGCGTGTCGGGGGGCAGTCTCCGATTCGCGTTGATGTCCGCGTGATTGCGGCGACGAACCTTGATCTCGAACGGGCTGTGCAGGAAGGGAAGTTTCGCAAGGACCTGTACTTCCGCCTGAACGTCGTGTCGATTGAAGTCCCGCCGCTGCGGGCCCGCAAAGAGGATAT
>CAZUXX010000717.1:0-2245 GCA_964624215.1 uncultured Planctomycetaceae bacterium | reverse complement strand
GGATTTGAACCTGCGGCCTCCTGCTCCCAAAGCAGGCGCTCTAGCCAAGCTGAGCTACATCCCGAGATGTTCTCTTCAAACTGCTGGCCCGACCCGTTCAAACGGCTGGACCAGCCCGTTCTCCTCAACGGCTGTCTGCGTTCTCCTTACCGGCTGTTCCCGCCTTGCGGGCGGAAGTTCCGGCAAACGACACGGCATCGCCCCCGGAGCTGGCTCCACCAGAAGTCGCGCCGGCTGCGGTCAGCCAGCCGTGGGATTGCCGCTGACGCGACCACCTCGCGGCGGCAATGCCCGCTGCGGGGAGTCTCCGCTCGGCGAAGTATCTCAGCACTTCGCCAGCCTGACAAGCTCACCGCGCGGTCCACACCACCGCCCGTTGCGATCCGGTCATCATCGAGACATCGGCCCGGTCAAATGATCCGGTCCGGGGAACTGGCATTGCCCTCGTGCCGACCCGCCGACGGCAGGCCCTCCTGCCAGCGGGCGGTCAGGCCCGTCTGCGTTCGAGGGTGCTCGCAGCTGCCGACCACCATCGCCGAGCGGCGGGTGGCCCAGCCGGTCGTCGGCAGCCTCCATCAGAGGCAGCGGGACCGCATTCCGCGTCCGATCCGACCCGGTTATCAACAATCCGGTCTGCCCCTGCCTGCCTCAGAGCGATGTCCACAAGTGGGGGAGAGGCTTTGAATCGGGGTCGTGATGGCGACTCCACGGGGGAGAACTTGTCAAACTGTGAGGGTTTTTCAGGATTTGCTGAATTCCGCCGCACCATCCGTCCGATCTTGAGTACGGCGGGTCGCAATTTCCCGCAGAGATTCAGAAGGTGATTGTGAAGGCGATGCTCACCAAACGGGGGCATCTTGACAGTAAGTCGAACCGACGTTTACACTTGGGTCGGTTTGACAGTGTCGTCTTCGTTCGGGTCCGGCTCGAACGATCTTCGCAGGAGCCTGACTGTGACGAAGAAAGAAATCGTCAAGACGATCTCTGAAGAGTGCGACCTGACCCAGTTGAAGACCAAGGAGATCGTTCAAAGAACGTTCCAGGCGATCATCGATACCCTCGTCGAAGACCCGCGGCATCGTATCGAGTTGCGGAACTTCGGCGTCTTCGAAGTCAAGAAACGAGCGGCTCGCAAGGCCCGTAACCCACGCACCGGTGCGAAGGTCAGTGTACCGGCGAAATGGGTTGTGACCTTCAAGCCCGGTAAGGAGATGGAACAACGGGTGCTGCAACTCGAAGAGGAGGATCGGCGGCGCGAAGAGGAGCAGGCGACGACTACGTCAGAAGCTCCCGCACCGCAAACCTCTTCCGAGTCGCGAACACCACCCGGGTACAGCTCCGCGGATCCCTCGGCCGATCCTCAACCGAAGCCGGAGGTTCCATCGGGAGTGAGTGGTCCGGGCGAGGCAGCAGCATCGTGAAGTTTTCGCCTTCGTGGCGAACGACGACAACCTGATTCAAACCACCCGGTGTGATGTCTTGCGCATCTCACCGTCCGGACCGCACCGCGGACCTGACAGCGTTCGGACTCACGGAGGAGTCTCATGCGAAAGCTTCTGACGTTCTCGATTCTCGCGACCGTGATGGCCGTTCAGTCCGGGTGCATTGTGCCCATCTGGAGCGCCTCACCCGACGAGCGCGTTCGCCAGCTGATTTACACCTCCGAAGGCTACCGCCACATCCCGGAAATCTGGGATCGTATCTGGGGCTTCGACATGCCGGATGTCGCCACCCCCTACCGTACTCACGGCGGCGTCATCTGAGTTGCCGCAAGGGCTGCGAGCACCAGGCTCGCGCCGCCGCTCTCGCCGACGTGCCGGGCCGCTGACTGCATCCTCCTGACAGTGGTGCCAGACATGTGCTGTCGATCCCCAGGCAGGCAAATTCTGCCGGGGATCTCGAGGCTCCCAACCGTTGACGCGAGGCATCATGCTGCCTGTTGGCATCACGTGTTACTAACTCTCGCTGTCTACGGGCTTTGCGTTGGAAATCCGTCCGGCAGGTTGCCGGACGTTGCTGCTGCGCATCATCCGGTTCTGGCGACGCTTCGCCGACTCCGCTCCTGCGACTCGTGCTCGTTGTCGTTGTAACTCTCTGAAAACTATCTGCTTGCGTCGCGCTTGCGTGAGCGGTGTCAAGAATTTTTGGCGCGCCAAGATCTCTTGGCATCGGGGCTGCTTTTCTTCGGGGCATCACCGGGCAACACACCACCGCCCGACGATTCGCAACCCCACCTGAAGAAAGA
>CAZUXX010000716.1:0-2246 GCA_964624215.1 uncultured Planctomycetaceae bacterium | reverse complement strand
GCGGCATGATGCTGTTTGGAGGTTGGGACGAATGGTTTCGCGCGTGACTGTTGCCGGACGGATGACGGGACACGGAGTGACCACCGGGCAAGCGGACGAAAGAAGTCCGGGGTTTGCAGGGAGTCTGAATGAAGCTCTGCAGTTATACTGAAAACCCGTCTGTGGTGCGGACAATAGACCGGTGAGGCTCGTCCTCCGGTTCCGGGGGAGTGATGGCCGCTGTCACAATTCGCTCGCAAATTGTCCGCGAACGACTGAGGGTTCCTCTGTTCCCCCACACTGATTTCAGGCAGCGGTCAATCACGAGATTTGAAGCGGGTCGGGAAGCCTGCGTGCCGTTTTCTCCGGCAACTGTTTACCGTGCGCGGAGCGTGTGACCGGAGGCGGGTGCGGGGAATGTGAACGTGCCGACAGAATGGCGTTGGCCGAAGGGACAGCCCCGCACTGCGCTGTGAACCTGTGCCTGCGAAGGCGCTGAAGAGGGAATCCAATGAAACGTCTGGGTGAGCGTCTGATGCTGCGATTCGTGCTGGCGATCGTGATGGCATCCGGAAGCGTGAGGACTGCGGAGCCGGCCGCCGATGCCGAGGTCGAGTGGCAGGCGGTGTATCTCGCCGGTCAGCGGATCGGATACGGGCGACTGGAATCGGAGACGTTCCAGCGAGAGGGGCAGACGATCCACCGGTCGCAGTCACACCTGCATACGGTGATGAAGCGGTTTGACGGCAAGGTGACTTTGCTGGTTGATGAGGAGATCGAAGAGACGTCTGAGGGGAGGCTGCTGGGTGTGCGGATGGTGATCGAGAATCCGCCCGCAAGCCGCATCGAGACGGTGGGGCGGGTGGACGGTAGGTCTCTCAGGCTGACGACAACATCGGCCGGGCAGTCGACAACATCGGAGATCGAGCTGCCGGACGACCTGACGACACTCGATCATCTGGTGCGGTCGCTGGAGTCGGATGCGGACGCGCTTCGCGAGCCGCGGGAAGTCAATGTGTTTGACCTGAGTTCGAATACGGTACGGCGACTGCGGGTCAGCGACGCGGGGAAGTCGGAGGACGAGCTGCTGCGGGGAAAGACGGTTCGGGGTCGGAAGGTGCTGGTTGAGTATCTCGACGGGATTCCGGGGCTGACGCTGGAGCTTTACCTGGATGAGTCGGGGAGCTCGATTGCGAGTCGGATTCCGCTGTTGCAGATGACGACGTTGACGGTGACCCGTGAGGAGGCGCTGGAGGAGATTCCGACGGATGTGGATCTCGTGCTGGCAGGGCTGATGCAATCGTCGAAGATCCCTCAGCCGCGACAGGTGACCCGGGCGGTGTTGCGAGTGACCGGGGAGGAGCCGATCGATCCCGGGCAGTTCTCGCAGAGTGGTGTGCAGTCGGTCGAAGCGATTGATGAGGCGGGGGTGCGGGTGACGGTGGTGTCCGTTCCGGCAGATCCCGACGGGAGTGGTTCAAAGCGGCCGGGTGAGGAGTATCTGGCGAATACGAGTTATCTGCACTGGAAGGATGACGAGATCCGGCGACTTGCCGAGCGTGCGGGCGAGGCGGATGCGTCGTCGGCCGAAGTCGCGCGGGCTGCTGAGAAGCTGGTGCACAGCTGGCTGCGGCGAAAGACATTGTCGTCGCACCTGGCGACTGCGTCGGAAGTCGTGCGCAGTCGCGAGGGGGACTGCAGCGAACATGCGGTGCTGCTGGCGGCGCTGTTACGGGCCCGGGAGATACCCTCACGTGTGGTGGTTGGTGCGCTGTATGTCGAGAAGTACTCGGCGTTCGTGGGGCACATGTGGACCGAGGCGTGGATCGCTGATCGCTGGGTTCCTCTGGATGCGACGCAGGGGTGGGGCCGGGTCGATGCGGCCCGTATCAAGTTCAGTGAGAGTGCCCTGGCCGACCACGATCCGGGGTTGATTGATGCCGCCGTCAACCTCTGGCATCTGATGGGACGAGTGCGTGTCGAAGCCGAGGAGATCGAGCATCGGCCGTTGCAGGAGTCGACGAGGGAGTGACGGGGAGCGTCGAAGGGACCGATCAACAATCGCCGGTGTTGCTTGCGGGAACATGGATGGCTGCCGACAATGAGACGTATCCCGCTCGCGGTTGGTGGCATGTCGGTCGCTGACCTGAACTTTCGCAACACGGAACTCGCCCATGTCTACGTCAACGTTTGATATCCAGGCTTACACGGCCCGCGCGTTCGAGACTCCGCAGAAGTTCACGCAATTCTGTGAGAACGGTGGTCAA
>CAZUXX010000715.1:0-2247 GCA_964624215.1 uncultured Planctomycetaceae bacterium | reverse complement strand
CAGGCACACGCCGTCGATGATCTGGCGCGTGTCGAGACCGTTCATCGCCGCGGCATATGCGCCGATGCGCTTGCGGATGCGGCGCTGTTTGTGTTCCCGGAGGCTCCGCTGTCGCTGGACGACCAGGGGCTGCCGGGAGGGCGTGCCTGGTGGCCTTTAGACATGGTGCGGCTGCAGGCGGCCGCTTTGAGAAATGACTTTCGCGATCTGAGGCATGAATCGCCGGAACTTCTGCCGGTTGCACGGGAGAAGCTTCTGGCGATGCTTGCGGACCTTCAGGCAACGACTCACCTGCCCCTGTCGCGGATTGTGCTGGGTGGATTCTCCCAGGGGTCGATGCTGGCGACTGATGTGAGCCTGCGGTTGCCCGAATCGCCGGCTGCCCTGTTGATCTACTCGGGGGCGCTGCTCAACGAGGCCGAGTGGACTCGGCTGGCGAATGAACACGCACCACTGAGAGTGATCCAGTCCCACGGCCGCGCGGACTCGATTCTTCCGTTCGCGGCGGCGGAGTGGCTCCGTGATCTCCTGACGAACGCCGGTCACCATGTCGACTTCCTCCCCTTCGACGGGGGGCACACCATCAGACCGGAAGCGCTGCGGCGGACATTGACGTTGCTGGAAAGTCTGGTGTGAGAGACGGAGAGTTACTCCCCGTGCAGCGTGAGGACGAGCCGCCTTGAACCGGCATGGTTTCGGTGTTCACAGAGATAGATTCCCTGCCAGGTTCCCGTAGCCAGCCTCCCGTCGGTGACTGGCAAACTCACGGAGCTCCCCATCAGGGATGCCTTGACATGTGCCGGCATATCGTCTGGCCCTTCCATGGTGTGGACGTAGGGGAAGTCTTCAGGAGCGATCGCATTCAGCGAGGATTCCAGATCGATGCGAACATCGGGATCAGCATTCTCGTTGATCGTGAGCGATGCCGAGGTGTGCTGGATAAACACGTGCAGCAGCCCGGTGGTGATTGAGTTCAGTTCCGGGAGCGCATCGACCACTTCGTGCGTGATCAGGTGGAACCCGCGAGGTCGGGGAGCGAGACGAAGCTGCCTTTGAATCCAGGGCATTTTCCAGACGTGCCTTTCGAGAACTCGGTGAGGGTCAGCGGGGCGGTGGCGGATCACCAGATGATCTGCACTGCCGCAGGATCGCCCCCCCGTCGCCTTGCCGAATGCATTAGTAGCGGGTGATCGAGGTGTCGATCGACAGTGACCAGGCGTCGATTCCCCCGGCCATGCTCATGGCCCTGTGATACCCCTGCTGCCGCAGCCAGAGTGCTACGCGAAGACTGCGCCCACCGTGGTGGCAGTGGACAACGATGTCCAATTCGCGGTGTTGTTCGAGCTCGGAGATCCGCTCGGCGAGGTCGGACATGGGGATCAGGGTGGCTGCGTCGATTGCAGCAGTCGCATGCTCCTGAGGCTCGCGGCAGTCGAGCAACAGAAACTGCTCTCCCGCATCCAGCCGGGCCTTCACCCATTCGCAGTCGACTTCAATCAGGACTGACATTCGAACTTTCTCCTTCCAATCGTGCGACCGGCAGTTTGGACGCTCACGCCCTGACCGGCAACCGACGGTACTGGCCGAGCCGGGAAAGGAGGCGAGAAAGCGACGCGGGGCGACGTGTTTTGCCGTTGCCCACACAGAGGGCCGGGGGCGGCATCGTGGCCGACGTTCGTCTTGCAACGGCTGTCGAGATTGTATGGCCGGGGTGCGTCCTGTACCGACGGACACAGTCGTGAGCCCGTGATAACGGCTCCGGAGTGAGGACAACTCGAAATTCCCGGCCCCTGCGAGCGATGCGCGACCTAGACTTCCCCCGGCGGTCCCCGCCGCAAGGGTGACCGTTGCCGCTTTCTCCCGCCGGAATTCGAGGACGTGTTCCCCTATGGCTGCTCCCCTGCCGACTTCATTGACCCGCGGCCCCGCCTCCGAGCCGCTGGAGCCGGAGGAGCGTGGCGATTTCCCTGCCGCAGAGAGTTCGTCAGAGGAGGTGCTCGAGTCTCTGATGGCGGAACTCGAAGAACGCGACGAGCTCATCGAGGCCCTGACCAAGCAGTTGGGAGAGGCCGCGGAGCAACTCGACCGTATTCACCGGATGGGGGGAGAGAAGGCATTTCGGCAATCGGCCGAGCCTGCCCTGACTCCCGAGCACCTGCGTCGTCAGCTTGAACTCTCGGAACAGATGGAGGGGATGCTGAAGGAATGGCAGGAGCTGAGACCGGGTGCCTTGCTGGAGCGGATCGA
>CAZUXX010000714.1:0-2248 GCA_964624215.1 uncultured Planctomycetaceae bacterium | reverse complement strand
AAGTCCCGTCACCGTCCCGCTGTGACCGGTCAGCGTCGCGCCCGGCTGCACCGTCGTCAGGTTCCAGAGGCGAATCGAACCGTCCGCCTGCCCCGTCGCCGCCAGTGTTCCGTCGCTCGACACCGCCAGACTCTGAATCGGCTGCCCGGCATCCCACTCGGCCAGTCGCCGGTCTCTCTCACGCTGCCACAGCTTGATCACCCGGTATCCCCCCGTCGCCAAAATGTCTCCCGACGGACTGAACGCCAGTGAATGGACAAAGTCCCGGTGCGTGGCTCCCGGCCCGTACATCGGTGCTCCCTCGTGCTGGATCGACAACAGCGCCGGGTCCGTCAGTTGAGCCACCTGCTGTTGTGACGCAAGATCGAAGATCACCACACGATTCGCACGACCTGCTGCCACAAAGCGATTTGCCGGGTCCAGTGCCAGCGCCAACACCGACTGAATGTGGTCCGGCACCGGAAGCCAGTTCACGTCAGAAGGGGGTGGAGGCGTTCCCGGCGAAGCCCCTTCCTGGATCCACTGCCGCAGAATCCCCAGCTCGCGCGGCGTGAGCGGTGACGCCTGGGCCGAGTTCGGCAGCGGAGGCATCTCCGGCACATCCGCTCGCGAAGCGAGCAGATACACCAGGCTCTCGTCCGGTTTCCCTGCAACAATCGCATCGCCCGAGTCGCCCCCCGCCATCAGCGACTGCACCGTCTCCAGCGACAGCGATCCTTCCTTCGTTCGCACGTTGTGGCACGCCAGGCACTTCGCCTCGAGGATCGGAAAGACATCCTGATAAAACTCGACCTTCCGCCCGAGTTGAGGATCGGCCGGCTCGATCTTGTCCGCACGCACCCCGGCAGGAACGGCGACACACACCAGAAGCAGCAAAATCAAAGAGCGGAGCATGAGTTCGTTCGTCCGGATTGATCGCCACGACCCGGCCCGGCGCGGCAGAGAACCGATTACTTGTTGACCTTCAGTGCAATGGGAACGTCGACGGCTCGCTTCCCGCCAGAGTCGACGGTCCCGCGGACCACAATATTCGCAAGTTCACCTTCCGTCGCGTCCCCCGCAGCCTGAATCACCAGCTTGACTTCCGTTTGATCTGCAGGAATCTGAGCCAATCCCGTCAGACCGGAAACCCCCGGAGGCAGAGGCAGCGACAGCTCGATCGGACCGTCAAATCCGTTGAGTCGCTGTGCCTTCACGGTCACCTCAGTCGACTCACCCCGTTTGACATTGCCACCACCCGCGACAACCGCCGTCAACTTGACCGGCGCGGGGACAACCGTCAGCACGACCGGCATCGAGGGCGGTGTGTGATTCTTGTTTTGCGGCTTGGCAGCATTCTCGGCGTCCGTCGCCCGTTTGTCAGCCGCCTTCTTCTCGGCATCGGCCGCCTGAAGCGCCGCCTGCGCCGCTTTCTCGGCTGCCTCCGACTCCTGCTTGAGTTTGTCGGCCTCCCCCTTGGCCACTTCCGCCTGCTTGACCGCTTCAACCGCCTGCGTTTGAGCCTTCGTTGCCTCTGCGGCCGCAGCCTGTGCCGACTGCATCTTCTTCGCGGCCTCGGCGTGCTCTGTTTCCTTCTGGGTGAGCTGCGCCGTGGCCCCCGCCAGGGCAGCTTCTGCCTCGGCAACCTTCTTCTGGAGCTCGTCATTCTCCGCGTCAGCGCCGGCGGCCTGCCGGGCTGCTGTCTCAGCCTCCCGGGCATTGGCCTGCGCCTTCCGTGCTGCTTCCAGTTGCCCTGTCGCCGCCTCGACAGCCTTTGCAGCGTCGGCTGCCTCTTTCGTCTTCTGCTGCGCCACCTGGTCGGCCTGCTGTTGTGCCTGCCGGGCCTGCTGGAGCGCCTGATCGGCAGCAGCCGCCTTCTGTGTCGCCTGAGTCTTCGCCTCCGTGGCGGCCTTGCTTGCCTCCTGGGCGGCGGCAAACCGCTGGGCAGCCTCCTCCTGTTCCTGCTTGAACCGAACCGCCCGCGCAGGATTCCGGCTGTAGCTGATCTGACCCTGTGCCGTCAGCCACAAGACGTACGTTCCCGGCGGAGTATTGTCCTTCACGAGGATCCTCAACACCGCCTTGCTCTGGTCCTTCTCGATCGCGATGTTCGCCGCCTCGATGTTCGAATTCCGCGGCAACCCGTTAACCGTCAGGGCCACCTTCTCATTGAACCCGTTCCTTTTCACGACAGACACAGACACCAGCACCTGCCGCGACTGGCACACCTCCAGCCGCTGCGGCTCCGACCTGACCTCGAAGTGAGCAA